>CAZEIO010000011.1:13147-21792 GCA_964512525.1 uncultured Halobacteriales archaeon | reverse complement strand
CGCGTTCGCCCGCCTCCCGCACGCGACCGGCGCCGGTCGTTTCGGACACGTCTTCACTGGCGGTCCACGGGGATTAGTTACCCGACGCGTACCGGTCGCAGACGGGGTCGCGGCGGGCAGCCACCCCCTCGGGACGTACGCACGGCCTACGGCGCCGGACCGGCGCTCGTCGTCCAGCGCCGCCGATCCGCGGCGAGAGGCGCTCCGACGGCAACGGAAGCGGACCTCGGGCGGTGACGCGGTTCGGGGTGCGAGACGGACGGAGAGAGACGGTGGTTCGGGCGCCCGGCGACGGCACGAATACGGTCGCTAACTAAGTGGCGCGGGGCGATACGTGTGGGTATGGTATCCATCCGAGCACTCGTCGTCAACGCGGTCGTCGGCCTCGTGGTCCTTCTGATAGCGAACGCCATCGGACTGGGCGTCCAGATATCGATACTCACGCTGCTCGTCTGTGGCATCCTCGGCATTCCCGGGGCGATACTGGTGATTCTCCTCGCGGTGACCGACATCGCGTTCTCGGCGGCGGTGCTCGTACCGGTCCTCTTCTGAGCGGGCGCCGTCCCGGGCCGGTTCGTCCCTCCGATCCGAGGGACCCGCGGCCCGGACGCGGCGAGTCGGTCGGGACCGGGACGCGTCGCGGTGCGAGGGAGCACCGGAATGCGGGACGAGGAGGCGGTCCCGTCAGGGCACCTCGAAGCTGCCGAGCGTGGCCGTCGGCTCGCCGCCCGGTGCCGTCCAGAGCACGAGCACCGTGTCGTCGCTCGCGGCGGCTATCGTCGTGGAGTCGCCGGCGGCTACCGGCAGTTCCCAGACGACGGGGGCACGGTCGCCGGAGCGGACGAGGACGCGGTCCGTGTTCCGTTCGGTCAGCGTGTCGCCGCCGGCGTGTGTGACCGTCACCTCGCCGGCGTCGGCGTCGTAGGCGAAGTCGAGGCTGACGGCTGGCGTGGGATCCTCTGGGCCGGCGTCGCCGCCGTCGAAGCCGAGGACGAACGTCGCCGCGACGACGAGCGCGGGCGCGAGGAGGAGCGTCTCGACGCCGCCGACCGGTCCGCCCGCGAGCGCGGGCCCCTCGGTATCGGTGCCGTCCGGGAACAGCGCGTCCGTCTCTCGCTCGACGGCGAGGCGGAGAGTCTGGCCCTCGGCGGTCACCCGGGTATCGTCCAGGAGCGCCTGCACCCGGGCGACGTCGACGTCGTCGCCGGCCCGTGCGGCGACGGCCTGTCTCGCGACGTCAAGGACGGTCTCGACGTCGTCGCGCGTCGGCGTCTCGCCGTCGGCGTAGATACCCACCACCTCGCGAGAGACGGTGTCGTCGAGCGTCATCGCGGTTCCAGCGCCGCGGAGACCGGAGACGACGGCCGCGAGTTCCTCGTCCGCCGGGAGTCCCTCGAGGGAGTCCGGCGCGTACCGCTCCGTCTCGCCCTCCCAGCCGACCACCGTCGTCGGGTCGCCCAGCGCGTCGACCAGGCGTTCGCCGACGTCGCTCGACCGGTAGTAGCCGGCGTCGGTGCTCCCGAGCATCGCCCGGGCGGCCCTCTCGCCCGTCGCCGACAGGCCGTCGGTGACGCCGGCGAACACCGTCTCCTCGCTCACCGCGAACCCGACGCTGCTGTCGGGCGTCTCGACGGTGTAGAGGTCGTGTTCTCGCGCCGTCCCGGCCGGCTGGACCGGCACGTCGTCCGGCGCCTGCCGCCGAAGGTAGTCGAAGACGGCGTCGGGATCGAACGAGCCACGGACGACGGCCGAACCGGCGCCAGCCGGGCCGTCCGACCCGTCGCGCCAGAGACCGAGGGTGGTGGCGCGTTCGAGGTCCGGGACCGACAGTGCGCCGGTCCCCGTGTCGAACCTCGCCAGCGTGTTCGCGAACTCCTCGGGGAAGACCTCCCGTCGGTCGTACAGCGTCGCGAGGTCGTACGAGGCGAAGGTGCGGTTCGGGAGGTCGGACGTCACCTCACTCGGCGCGTACAGTCGGTCGGCGTAAGACGGCGGCCCGTCGTCGCCGGCGCCGGGGACCGACGCGACACACCCCGCCGTCGCCCCGAGTCCGGCGACGCCGGCGCCACCGACCGCGGCCAGTCGCGAGAGGAAGGAACGCCGTCGCATAGACGGTGACTCGGCCGACCGCCGGCAAGTGCTTTTTCCTCGGCGGTCGCCGCGGGGCTACAGGCCGGTGGGGTGGTCAACGAACGCCGTCTCCAGGCCCCACTCCTCGAGACGGTCGCCGACCCGGCGGACGCCGAACGTCTCGGTGGCGTAGTGGCCGCCGAGGAGGACGTTCAGGCCCGCCTCGCGGGCCTCGTGGTACGCCTTGCCCTTCGGTTCGCCGGTGACGACGGCGTCCGCGCCCGACGCGACCGCCTCGTCGAGGAAGTCCGTGCCGCTGCCGGTGACTATCGCCACCGACTCGACGCGGTCGGGTCCGTGCTCGAGTGCGCGCACCCGACCGTCCCCGGTGTCGAGGGCGGCGGCGAGGTCGTCACGGAGCGCGGCCGGCGGTCGCGGCTCGTCGAGACGACCGCGCAGGCCGACGGTGACGCCACCCACGTCGCCGAAGGGCACGCGGTCGGTGACGCCGAGGTGGTCGGCGACGCCGGCGGCGTTGCCCAGTTCGGGGTGGCCGTCCAGCGGCAGGTGCGAGACGTACAGCGGCAGGTCTCGCTCGACGAAGGCGGCGACCCGGCGGTGGTGGCGGCCGGTGACGCGGTCGAGACCACCCCAGACGACGCCGTGGTGCGTGAGGAGGAGGTCGGCGTCGAGTGCCGTCGCACGCTCGGCGGTCGCGACGGTGGCGTCCACGGCGAGGGCGACGCGTTCGACCGACCGCTCGGCGTCGTCGGGCGCGACACCCGGACCGGGGCGGCCGATCTGGAGACCGTTGGCGCTGGCGTCCACGCCGGCGTAGTCGTCGGTGCGGAGCGTCTCGTCGAGGCGGTCTGCGAGCGTCGCGAGGTCGATGCCCATGGCCGGGACCGGACCGCGCCGGTCCTAAGCCTTCCCGTCCCCGGAGCGGTACAGCGTCTCGCCGTCGTCGCTCTCCGCGAGGACGTCGCGGTCCACCAGGGCGTCGATGGCGCGGTCACAGTCCCGGCGGGACAGGCCGTAGGCGGTCGTGGCGACGGAGACGACCGCCGACCGCTCCACCGGGAACGAGCGGTTCTGCAGGAGTCGCACCACCTTGTTGTACGTCTGTCGCGGAACGGCCGTCACGTCGGCCTCCGACGGACCGGGCGACGCCGCCTCGCTCTCGGTCTCCGCGTCGGTCCCGCGCCCCGGTCCCGACCCGGAGTCCGACGCCGGTACGTCGTCCGCGGCGTCTCCGGCCGGTGACTCCGGGGTCGCACCCGCGTCCGTCTCGCCGTCGCCGTCCTCGGTGGGGTCGTCGGTCCCTCGGTCGGCGCTGCCGCTCTCGGGGCGACCGCCGGCGGCCTGACTGGCGGTGAACGACCGTGACGTCCCCTCGCGAAGACCCGGGTCTTCGTCCGCGCCCGACGCCGGCGTCGTGCCGTCCGTCTCCGGCGTGTCCTCGCCGGCCGCACTCGTTGGCGCGGCGTCGCCCGGTTCTTCGGAGTGGTCGGGAGACCCCGCGTGGTCGGTCCCGGTGTCGGCGGCGTCCGTCAGGGAGAGGTCGTCTCCCGCCGCCGCGGCCAGTCGGTCGAGTTTCCCCGCACAGTCCGGACACAGCGACACGGTCGCCGCGTCGCTGCCGGTCACGCGGGTCTCGCCGACGCCGTCGGTCTGTCCGCAGAAGTAACACGCGGAGAACCGGTCCATGTGTTCCGGAGTGCGGGCCGCCGTCAAAAGCCATTCGTCGGTACGCCGGAACGACCGGTCGAAAGAATCACTCGTCGGTCGTCGCGACCGGCGCGAGACCCGCTCAGCGCGTGACCTCGGCGACCGTCCGACGACCCATCGCGCCGTCGTGGACCACTCGCACCCGGTCGGGATAGGCGTGGTCCATCGCCACGCTCGCCTCGTACGGGACGCCGCCGACGCACTCGACGCAGCCGCCGGAGGCCTGGTCGCCGGGTTCGACCACGACCCGTAGCGTCTCGTCCCCGTCGTCGGACTCGCCGGCCAGCCCCACCGAGGCGAGGGCCACGTCGTAACAGGGGGTCGGCGTCGCGAGCGTCCCCGTCACCGCCACCGCCTCGTCCCCGAAGGCGACGCTCGCCTCGCCCCCGCCGCCGCACTCGCCCTCGCCCGCCGTGAGCGACGCGCCCGCGACCTCGGGACCGGGACAGCCGAGCGCCGTCGATATCGTCCGCGACTCGACCTCGTTTGGCCTGACGGCCACGGTCGTCACCGACCCGTTGCAGTCGAACCACGACCGCTCGACGGTGAGCGTCTCCGACGGCCCGTTCTCGACGCCGACGGTGAGTTCGTAGGTCGCGGGCGCGAGCAGTTCCACCCGCACCCAGGCGTCGGCGGACAGGGCGACGGTGCGTTCGAGGACCACGTCGGTGTCGGTCTCGCGCAGCGAGATCGTCACCGTCCGGTCCACGTCGGTGGCGTTCCAGACGCGCAGCCCGTGGGGGCCGTTGTTCTCCGGGAAGGCGACGCCGTCGCGGTCACCGACGCTCAGCGACAGGGCCGGCTCGTCACCGTCCGGCGCCCAGTCGTCGCCCGCTTGGCCGCCGGGCGGCGTCGTCGTCGGGTCGTCCGTCGGCGTCGTCGTCGGGTCGTCTTGGTCGCCCGAGTCGTCGCCCCGCGCCGTACAGCCGGCCAGCGCGAGGAAACCGATGCCGCCAGCGCTCGCGAGCAGGTCACGTCGCTTCATACACGGGGATACGACCCCCGTATATAAACCGCCGGTCCAAGCTGAAACGGCCGTTTGAGCCGGTCCAGCCCGCGCCGGCGGTCAGGCCCGGTCGGCGTGTTCGTACACGAACGCCCGGAGCAGTTTCCCCGCGAGCGCCGCGGTCTGGCCCTCGTCTCGGTCGTTCACCTCGACCACGTCGGCGGCGACGGCGTGAGGCGCGACGGCCCGCACCGCGCGGCGCATCTCGCGGGGGGACAGGCCGAACGGCTCCATCGTACCGGTGCCGGGCGCGAAGCCGGGGTCGGCGCCGTCCACGTCCACCGAGAGGTACACGTCTGCGCCGCCGAGGTCGGCGTCGGCCGGCGTCCACTCGGCCACCTCGCCGGGCGGGACCACCGTCACGTCCGCGCGGTCGGCGCGGTCGTACTCCTCGGGACTGCCGGTCCGGGCGCCGAGGACGACGAGTCGGTCTGCGGTCTCCAGCGAGCGTCGCATCGTGCAGGCGTGACTCAGGGGATTGCCGTCGTAGTCGTCGCGCAGGTCGAGGTGGGCGTCGATGCAGACGACGACGTCCGGGTCAGTCGCGCGGACGCCGGCGACCGTGACGGTGTGTTCGCCGCCGACCAGAAGCGGCACCGCCCCGTCGTCGCGGGCGTCCCAGCAGACGCCTTCCAGATAGTCGAGGTAGGCCGCGGCGTCGTCCCACGCCCGGACGTCGCCGTGGTCGTGGACCCCCAGGTCGGAGAAGTGACTGTCCGTGCGGCGGTCGTAGTCGTCGAAGGTGCGGGCGAACTTCCGCACTCGCTCCGGCCCGAAGCGAGCGCCCGGGAGGAAGGTGGTCGAGACGTCCAAGGGGGCACCGACGACGACGTAGTCGGCGTCGTCGCGGTCGGCGCCGGCGCCGGGGAACACGTCAGACGATCTTGCGCTGGTCGTCCATCTCGAGGTACTCTATCTCGTCGTCGGGCGACATACTCTCGCCCTCGGGAATCTTCATCGAGATGGTCTCGTAGGTGTCGAGGTCCATCACCTGCGCGACGTCGCCCTCGACGCTGACGACCTGTCCCTGCTTGCGCTGGATGATGGGGACCCATATCTTGGCGTCCACCGGCTGGGAGAGCGAGCGCTTCTTGCCGTCGAAGACGCCCTGGCCCTCGATGCGGGCCTTCGCGCTACCGTGTTTCCCGGGTTTGGCCGTGCTGTAGGACGTGATCTCGCAGGCGGCGTCGTCCATCATGACGTAGGTGCCCTCTTGGAGGTCTCGTACCTCCTTCTGCTCTCGTGCCATGCGCGGAACTACTCCACCCGGTCAAATAAACGGTGCGGAACCGCCTGCCGGCCCGGCAACGGACCACACGCGGCGGTCCAATCCGGAGGGCCGGTGCGTTTTTGGTTCCCTGTCGCGTTGAGTGACCTGGAACGCGGTTCCGGTCAGACGATGCACGGGAAACGGGGGCCACGCCGGACGGGGGTCACGCGACGGAGCGACGACCGTGCGGTCAGCGAGGTGATCGCCTTCGTCCTCACGTTCTCCATCATCATCACCTCAGTCGGGGTCGTCTCGGCGGTCGGCTTCTCCGTCCTCCAGGGCGTCCAGGAGGACGAACAGGCACTCAACGCTCAGCGTGGCTTCCAGACACTCGCCGACAGTTTCGGCGAAATCGACCGCGGCCACGCACCCAGCCGCTCCGGCGAGATCAGTCTCAGCGACGGCGTCGTCTTCACCCGCACGGGCAGTGCGAGCAACTCAACGCTAGACGTCGAAATCGGGATCAGTGGTCCCAACAGGACGTACGCGAACGACGTCGGCACACTCCTCTACCGGTCCGAGGGCGAACAGACGACCATCGGCATCCAGTCCGGCGCGGTCTTCCGCAAGGACAAGTTCTCCGACCGGGCGGTGATGGTGCAGTCGCCGAGTTTCGCCTGCACCGACGACGTCGCCATCGTCTCGCTGGTCGTCTTCGAGTCCGACACGAATGTCCGCGGCGGCGACGGCACCGTCCAGATCACCGCCAGCGAACAGTCCTCGACCCTCCTCTGGGCCAACAGTTCCGCACAGAACGTGACCGTCGAGTACGGTGGCAACCGGTTCAACGAGTCGTGGGCAGGCTACTTCGAGGACGAAGAAGGGTGGTCAGAGAACGGAGGAAGTGCGATCTGTGAGGTCGGCGGCTCCGGCACCGTCATCGTCCGACGGACCGTCATCGAGATAAACTTCGTCGGGTGACATCCCCGGCGCTCGTCGGTGAACCGGGAGGGCGGCCGTCAGTCCGCCGTCGGCGTTCCGCCGAGTGCCCGCGGCGGACCGCCGGAGAGGTCGTCGCGACCGTGGGGCGCCTCGAGGTCGAGGTCCGGTCCCACCGCCACGAGTCGCTTCGGGTTGATCGAGGCGTGACTGCTGTAGTAGTGCGTCTTGATGTGGTCCATGTTCACCGTCTCGGCGACGCCCGGCAACTGGTAGATCTCCCGCGTGTGCCCCCAGAGGTGCTCGTAGTCCACGATTCTGGCGCGGTTGCACTTGAAGTGGGTGTGGTACACGCTGTCGAAGCGGACAAGCGTCGCGAACAGTCGCAGGTCAGCAAGCGTGAGGCGGTCGCCGACGAGGTAGCGCTGGTCGGCGAGGACCTCGTTCCAGTGGTCGAGCGCGTCGAACAGGTCGGCGACGGCGTCCTCGTAGGCCGCCTGCGAGTCGGCGAAGCCGGCGCGGTACACGCCGTTGTTTATCGGGTCGTAGATGGCCTCGACGACCGCGTCCACCTCGTCGCGCAGGCCCTCGGGGTAGAGGTCCACGCCGTTGCCAAGGTCTTGGAACGCGTCCGAGAGGAACTGCATTATCTCGATCGACTCGTTGTTGACGATGGTCTCCTCCTCGCGGTCCCAGAGGACCGGCACCGTCACGCGACCGGTGTACTCCGGGTCGGCGGCGGTGTACACGTCTCGCAGGTAGTCGGCCCCGTGGATCGAGTCGGGCGTACAGTCCGCCTTCTCGGGGGCGAACTCCCAGCCGTCGTCGATACGGACCGGGTCCACGACGTCCATCGTGATGGCGTCGTCCAGTCCCATGAGCGAGCGCACCATCGCGGCGCCGTGGGCCCACGGACAGGCGCGGGCGACGTACAGGTGGTAGCGACCTGCCGCCGGGCGAAAGCGGGCGTCGGGGTCGTCTCGCACGGCGTCGCGGAACGTGGTGGTGGTGCGCTGGAACTCGCCGTCGTCGTCGGTCATGTCGCGGACGTCCGTCCGCCACTCGCCGTCAACGAGCATACTCGAGGCCATAGTGTACTCGACGTAGCCGGTCGCGGCGTAAGTACTCGGCGCTCGGGGCGACGAACGCAGACTGTGGGACGAGGCGGGTCTCCGCTGTCGGGCGGCACGCGGTGGTCACCGGGCGACCCGGCGGCGACGACGCCGACCGCCAGCGGTCACCACGCCCCCTGGAACATGACCCGGAGACCGGTGCGCGTGCCCAGTTGCTCGATGACCTCGTGGGCGGCCGCGGACGAGAGGTCCGTCTCGACGTAGTAGCCGCTCTCCACTCGGTGCGGGTCGGCCATCGACCGGCCGTCGGGGTGGACCGGCTCCCGGTTGACGACCGCGGTGTCGGGGTCGAGGTGGGCGGCGTCCTCGGGTGTCCACGGGAAGTCGAGGCGGTTGCCGAGTGCCCGTCGCTCGGCGAGGAAAGACACCGCCTGCGCCACCGCGCCGCCGGGCGTGGCCGTGCCGACGGCGCCGACCGAGGAGTGTTCGTCGAAGAATCGCACCACGTACTCGCCCTCGGTGTCGTTGCGCGACATCGGTGCCGCCTCGTTCCGCGGGTCGGTCTCGCCGTCGTCGCGCCCGTCGCCGTCGCTACTCGTGGTCGTCGCCTCCGCCGTCG
>CAZEIO010000011.1:0-13047 GCA_964512525.1 uncultured Halobacteriales archaeon | reverse complement strand
CCCGTCCCCGGCCTCGGCCTCGGCGCCGACGCCGGCGACGTCGGCCGCCGGTTCGGTCGCTGCCACCGCCTCCGCGGGGTGGTCGCCGGTCGCGAGGGCGTCGATGGCGTCGTCCACGACCGCCTCGGCGGCGGTCGCCAGTTCGTCGGCCACGGGCGACTCGAGGTCGGCCGCGAGCGCTCGCTCCACGCCCTCGACCGCCGTCTCGCGGCGCTCCCGGAGTGCCTCGGCGACGGCGCGGCGGTCCTCTGCGCGTCGCCGCTGTCGGCGCGCCCGGGCCGAATCGCGGGAGTACAGCGACAGGAGCGACGGCCGGTCGGGCAGGTCCGCGAGGTCACAGCGAGTGCGCTGGACGGGCCCGTCCGTGTCGGCGGCGTCGGGGGTGCCATCCCCGCCGACGGCGACGAAGACGAACGACCGACCGTTGGTGACGAGACCGCGGTCCACCCGCGCGGCGTTCATGGCCGCACCGAGGCGGCGGCCGTGGTCGGACGACAGCGGCGTCTCCGTCCCCGCGGTCACGACGAACACGGAGGGGCGGTCGTCGAGCGTGAGCGCGTAGTCCACGGTGACGCTCGACGGCGCGTCCCCGCCGTTCGTGCCGTCCGTCGCGTCGTCGCCGTCCTCGCCGTCGTCGTCGGGTGCCGGGCGGGCGTCCGGGGCGTCGGCGCCGGGAGCGCCGTCGGCGTCTGCGCGGACCTCGAAGTCGGCGACGACCTCGCTGTGGACGTCCCAGCCGAGCGTCTTCAGGAGCGGCAGGACGACCCGCAGGTCGGTGTTGGCGGCCGAGAGTGGCGCCTCGGCGTCGAGGGTGCGCCGGGTCCGGCGGACGAACGACGCCAGTGCCCCGTCGTCCGTGCCGTCGCCGTCGGTCATCGGCGGTCGTACGGTCCCCCGTGGCTTGTACTTTTCACTCGTTCCGGGCTGGCAGTGGGGATTTATCACCTGGCCTCCCGCACAGAGGGCTATGTCAGGGGCACTGCGGTCGCTGGTGCCCGCGTTCGTCCGCCGGAGTTACGTCCTGAAGTTCGGTATCACGCTGCTCGTGTTCGGGCTGACCGTCGGCACCGTCGGGTTCGTCGCGACGGACCAGATCGAGCACCGCGTGACCGACGGCGTCGAACGCGACCTCGCCGCGATCGCCGGACAGGAGGCCGAGACCTTCGAGACGTGGCACGAGAGTAACGTCGGGACGGTGACGGCCCTCGCCGACGGGGTCACCGACCGGCCGACGGCCGACGAGCAGAGTTCCTACCTCACGCGTCGGTCGAGCGACGTGGAGAGACTCGGGCCGGCGTACCTCGTGGACCTCGACGACGACCGCGTTGTCGCTGGCACCGACAGTCAGGGACGGCCCCTCGACGCCGTCGGCACCGCGTGGGCGACGGCGCTCGCCGGGACCGACGGCGGTATCGACGAACCGCGGGTGGTCGCGACGAGCGGCGGCGGCGAGAGCGACGAACCACCCCGGCTGGTGTACGCGGCACCCGTCGGCGACGGCGACGGCGGGCGGGTCGTCGTCGCCGCGGTGCGCGTCGGTAGCTACGAGAGCGGTCTCGGCGACGACTCGACGTTCGTCCTCGTCGTGGACAACCGCGACCTCACCGTCCTGTACGACAGCACCGGCGCGGCCACGTTCCGGCAGTACCAGATCGAGGGCCGCCCCAACGCGGTGCTGACGGCCGCCCAGGAGCGCGACGGACTGGCGGTGGACGACGGGGTCGTCGAGCCGAACGTCGGCGACCGGGTCACTCTCGAGGGAACGGCGTTCGCGGGGTCGGCGGCGGCGGTCGGCGCGAGCGAAGAGCGACTGCTGACCTCGTGGGGGCACGTTGACGGCGCGCCCTACACCGTCGTCGTGTTCACGCCCGAGTCGGCGGCCGTCGGCTTCGTCCAGACGGTCGAACGCCTCGGCTTCGTCGTCAGCATCGTCGGCGTCATCGTCGTCGCGCTGTTCGGACTCCTGGTCGGCTACAGTACGGCAAGCGACATCGACCGCCTCCGGCTGAAGAGCGAGGAGATGGAACAGGGTAACCTCGACGTGGACCTCGAGACCGACCGCCTCGACAACATCGGTCGGCTGTACGACAGCATGGCGAACATGCGCGACGCCCTGCGCGGCCAGATCGTCGAGGCTCGTACGGCCAGCGAAGAGGCCGAGAACGCCCGCAAACGGGCCGAACAGACGAACCGCCACCTGCAGGCGAAGGCCAACGAGTACCGCGACGTGATGCAGGCCGTCGCCGCGGGCGACCTCGGCCGGCGGATGACACCCTCCGGTCGCAACCAGGCCATGCGCGAGATAGCCGAGGACTTCAACTCGATGATCGAGGAGATGGAGCGGACCGTCGCCCGACTGAAGAGCTTCGCCGACGAGGTGGCCGAGTCCTCCGAGGAGGTGACCGCGAGCGCCGAGGAGGTCCGCAGCGCCAGCGAACAGGTCACTGCGTCGATGCGCCAGATCAGCGAGGAGGCCGAACGACAGAACGACTCCCTCCAGTCGGTCGCCCGGGAGATGGACGACCTCTCGACCACCGTCGAGGAGATAGCGGTGCTCTCGAACGAGGTGGCCGACATCTCCGAGCGAACCGCCGAGGCCGGCCGGCGCGGGCGTGACGCCGCCCGGCAGGCCATCGATGGGATGAACCAAATAGAGGAGGACTCGGCCGACGCCGTCGAGGCCATCGAGCGACTCGACGACGAGATGGACCAGGTTGACGACCTCGTCGATGCCATCGCCGACCTCGCCGACCAGACGAACATGATCGCCCTGAACGCGAACATCGAGGCATCCCGCGCCGACGGGGAGGGCGCCGGCGAGAGCGGCGGCTTCGCCGTCGTCGCCCAGGAGGTGAAAGACCTCGCGAGCGAGACCAAGCGGGCGGCAGACAGCATCGACCAGCGTATCACCGAGATACAGGCGACAACCGACGAGACGGTCGCCTCGGTGACCGCCACCGGCGAACGGATCGCCGACAACACCGAGTCGGTCCGCAACGCCGTCGAGGCCCTCGACGAGGTCGCCGAGTACGCCGAGGAGACAAACGGCGGCGTCCAGGAGATAAGCGCCGCCACCGAGGAACAGGCCGCCTCCACCGAGGAGGCCGTCGGCATGGTGGACGAGGCCGCGAGCATCTCGGAGCGCACCTCCGCGGAGGCACAGAACGTCGCCGCCGCCGCCGAGGAACAGACCACGGCCGTCAGCGCCGTCACCGACGCCGCCTCCGGACTCTCCGCACAGGCGAGTCGGCTGAGCGACGGTCTCGGGCGCTTCCGGACGAGCGAGACCGGGAGCGACCTGTTCGAGCGCGACGGCCCGTCGGAGACCGCCGACGGGACGCCAGACGGCGACGACGACGGCGACCGGGAGTGACGAGCGGGGACGAAGCCCGACCCGCTCAGCGCTCGTCCGTGCGGCGGGCGTCGTCGTCCGGTCGGTCGCGGCCCGGGCCGGAACCGTCGTCGTGGCCGTGGTCGTCGGTCACCGTCCACTCGTCGGCGTCGTCCGGGGACCGGCGGCGGTAGATGCGACGGGCACTGTCGTAGGTGACGAACTTGTGGCGGAGGGCACGCGGCACCGTCTCCGTCTTGCCGATGACGAGATAACCGCCGGGCCGCAGCGACGCGCCCACGGTGTCGATGACGGGGTCCTTGTACGCCCGGTCGATGTAGATGGAGAGGTTCCGGCAGAGCACGAGGTCCAGTCCCGACTTCGGCGTGTCCCGGATGAGGTCGTGGCGCTCGAAGGTGACCGCCCGCCGGATCGCCTCGCTCACGACGAAGGTATCCCGGCCGTCGGTCTCGACGCGGTTCACGAACCGCCCGGGGGCCGAGAGGAAGTCGAGTTCGCCGGCGATGTCGGTGGTGTGGCTGGCGGTGTACTCCCCCCGGCGGGCCTTCTCCAGGGCCACCTCGCTGATGTCGGTCGCGGTGATCCGCACCCGGTCGGCGTCGATTTCGGGGTCGGCCCGGGCGAGCATCGCCAGCGAGTACGGTTCGCGGCCGTCCGCACAGGCCGCACTCCAGACCGAGACCAGCGACCGCTCGTCGGCGAGGTCACGAAGGACGTCGCGAATTGCCTCCCACACGTCCGGGTCGCGAAAGAAGCCGGTGACGTTGATCGAGAGGGCCTCGAGGAGTGCCCGCCGTTCGGTCTCGTGGTCGGCGAGCAGTCGCCGGTAGTCGTCGTAGGTGGCCGTTCCCTGCCGGCGCATCCGCGAGGCCACCCGCCGCCGGAGGTAGTCGTCGTTGTAGTGACTCGTCGCGAAGTCGAGTTCTCGCTCGACGTAGTCGGTGAGCGCCCGGAAGCCGGGGTCGGTGCCGTCCACGTCCGGGTCTCTGTCCGGGTCGCCGCCGGGCACGAGGGGGTCGCGGTCGTCCTCGGGACTGTCGGTCACGCCGGTCAGAGTTCCGTCGGGCCGTCGTCGTCCTCGGGCCGGCGGACGGTGAGGACGCCCCGTTCGGTGTCGAACTCGACGGTCCGGCCGCGGTCGCCGCCGACGTCCTCCGCGACGACGGGAACGCCGAGGCGGTCGAGTTCGGCACGGGCCGCCGCGACGTTGCGGTCGCCGACACCCTCCTCGAAGCTCTCGAAGGCGAACATGTCCGACCCGCCGGCCATCTTCGCCTCGACGGCGGTGTAGTCGCCGCCACGCTCGACCATCTGCCGCAGCATCGTCCGGATGGCGGTGTCCGCGAACTTCGCCGGCTTGCGGTCGTTGCTCGCGCGGTCGTCGCCGTGGGGCAGCATCACGTGGGCGAGACCGCCGATCTGCGAGGTGGGGTCCCAGAGCGCGACCGCGACGCAGGAGCCCAGGCCGTACGACTGCAGTCGCTGTCCGACGTCGCTGATGGCGAACTCGGAGATGCCGACTCGCACGGGGTCCGTCTCCGGGGCACCCGGTTCGCTGCCGTACGTCTTCATCCTCGAATCAGTCTCGTCGGACCGTTGGCAGCCACGGGTCTTAATCTCCGCGGCCGGTCGTGGTCGAGAGGGTATCGGTTGGAACCACCGGTCACGAGAGCGACGGCTCAGGCGTCGGGTTCGACGCTCGACTCTATCTCCTCGGGGTCCGCGTCGAGGTCCTCGTCGGCGTCCACCTCGTCCACGGGGAACTCCGCCGTCGTCGGGGCGTCCTCGACCCGGTCCACGTCGAGGTCGTCGAGTGCCCGCATCAGGTCGCCCTCGTCGGGGATGGCGAAGATGTCACAGTCGATGTCACGGTCGGCGGCCCTGATGCGGGTGTCGAAGACGAACGCATACTCCTGGTGCTGGCCGAGTTCGATGACGATGGGATCGACGGCGGCCGCCCCGACGTCGTGGACGTACTTCGGCGTCGAGTGGTCGATGGTAGTGTCGAGGACGTTCGCCCAGCCGTCGAGCAGTCCCGAGGCCATGATGTTGCCGAGTTCCTCGATGGCGGACTGCTCCATGTCGGTGATACCGTCGGCGTCGGTGTCCGTCCCCGAGTCGGGCGTCGTCGGCAACATCGCGCCGGCGATTTCCTTCGCGCTCGCCTCGTCGAACATGAACAGGAGGTACCCCGACGGCGTCCCCTCGAACTGGAACGCCGCCCCGACGAGCATCTCGTCGCCGACCTCCTCCGGGATGGCCTCCAGCGAGACGAAGTTCAGGCGGCGAATCTCGATTTCCGTCTCGATGCCGGTGAGCGTGGTGATGTTGGCCGCCGCCTCCCGGGCACCCTGTTCGGCCATGCGGTCGAACCCCTCCAGTTTCTCGTAGTCGATCGTCGCCGCGTCGGCGGCCCGACGCCGGTCCACGAGCGCCGAGATGGACGCCTGTTCGGGGAAGAAGTAGTGCTTGAATCCCACCTCGGTGCCGACGGTCTCGATGTTCGAGCGAAAGAGGACGACGAACTCGTCCTCGGTCGGCGCCGTCGAGAGGTTCTCGACGAACGGCTCCGGCCCGTCGCCGGTGAGGAACTCCGGCGGCGACAGGTCGATCCTGGTCTCGAGGACGTCCGCCCAGCCGTCGATGAACCCGCTGTTCATTATCTGGCCGACCTCAGTGACTGCCGAGCGGTTCATCTCGTCGAACTCGGCGTCCGTGCCAGCGTCCCCGGGGACGAGTGCCCGGACGATCCGGAGTGCGTTCTCGCGGTCGAAGACGACCATCGAGTGCCCGTCGAGGCCGTCGCTCGTCTCGACCCGAACCGCGACCCGGTCCACGCCGTCGTCGAACTCGGAGCGCACCTTCGACCCGCGGATGAAGTTCAGCCGCGTGACGCCGACGCGCGTGTCCACGCCGGTCATGTGCGTCAGGCGACCGGCCGCGAGACCGGCCCCCTCGCTCGCCATCCGGTAGAAGGTGCCCAGTGCGTTGACGTCGAGTTCCATCCCGCCGCTCGGCTCGCCGTCGGCGCCGGGCCCGGTGTCGTCGGTCATCCTACGCCGACGTGGCCTCCATGCCGTTTACTATCTGGACGAACTCCTCGAGGTCGGGGAAGGCGAATATCTCCGCCTCGATGTCGTACCGGGGGACGTCCAGCGAGGAGTCGAACACGAGTGCGAGGTCCTGCCCGCCGAGGTCGGCGGTGCGTTCGACGATCTCGGCGAGCGGGGCGTACACCAGCTGGGGCGTGGCGGTATCTATCGTCTTTCCGAGGACGTCCGCCCAGCCGTTGACGAAGCCGTTACCCATCATCATCCCGAGTTCCTCGACCGCAGAGCGAGCCATCTCGCCCGACACGGAGGAGACGTCCTCGACCATGTCCGACAGCATCAGGTAGGTGATTTTCTTCGCGCTCTCCTCGGGAAAGAGGATGAGCAGGTGGCCGTGTGGCGCCTCGAGCAGGCGGATGCGGACGCCGAC
The DNA here is from genome assembly GCA_964512525.1 of uncultured Halobacteriales archaeon. Lineage (GTDB taxonomy): Archaea > Halobacteriota > Halobacteria > Halobacteriales > SW-7-71-33 > SW-7-71-33. The sequence goes on along the minus strand of CAZEIO010000011.1, from coordinate 6,215 downwards.
GCGCTTGCCGCCCTCGACCTGGTTGGGGATGTCCTCGACGTCCACGAAGTTGGTCTTCGTCACCTGCATCCGGGCGTCCTCGCCCGTCAACTTCGACATGTTCTCGGCGACGCCGTTGGTCCCGACTTTCGCCATCTCGTTTATCAGACTCAGCTTCCGGATGTCAACCATGAGCCTCTCGCTCTCGCTCTCACTCGAACTCATCGTGTCCCCTCGTGTCCGTGTCCGTGTCCTCGACCCCGTTCCCGTCCCCGGACGGACGTCGCCGTGTCACGAGCGCCGAGGACGGCGTTTGCAGGAAACACGCACATCCGTTCTCTCACGACCGATATAAGCACTTGGGTGGTTTTCACGGGGACGACAGCCGACGGCTCCCGGGGACGCTCACAGCGTCTCGACGTCGAGGATGTTCACCACGGCACCTTCGCCGAGGATGGCCGCTCCGCTCAGGCCGGGGATGTCGGCCATGAAGCCCTCGAACGGCTTCACGACGACCTCCTGCTGACCCCGGACCTGGTCGCAGTGGATGGCCGCCCGGCGCACGTCGTCCTCGATGGTGACCAGCATCCCCCGCTCCTCGGGACCGCCCATCGACCGGTCGGGCGTTCGCCCGGCGGCGTCCATCTCCTCGCCGAGGTCGATGAGTTCTCGCTCCTCGCCCGCGTCGGTCCGGACCGTCGCGCCGCCGTCGGCCACGCCGCCATCGGTCGCCACCTGCGCCGCGCTCATCCCCTCTATCTCGTCCACGACCCGGATCGGGACGCCGTACTCCTCGTCGCCGACCTGCATGAACAGCACCTCGGAGATGGCGACCGACACCGGCAGCGCCAGTCGGACGGTCGTTCCCTCCCCGACCTCGCTCTCGATCTCGACGTCGCCGTCGAGGTCCTCGACGGTGCTCGCGACGACGTCCATCCCGACGCCCCGGCCGGAGACGTCCGTCACCTCCTCGGTCGTCGAGAAGCCCGGCTGGAAGACGAGTTCGCGGGCCGACTGGTCGGAGACGCGGTCGGCCTCCTCGGCCGTGTACAGCCCCTTCTCGACGGCCGCCTCGCGGAGTGAATCGGGGTCGAGACCGCGACCGTCGTCCTCGACCTCGACGTACACCGTGTCCCGGGACCGGTAGGCCCGCAGCGTCACCTGGCCCGTCTCGGGCTTGCCGGCCGCCGTCCGCTCCTCGGGCGACTCGATGCCGTGGTCGACGGCGTTGCGGACCATGTGTATCAGCGGGTCGTCCATCCGCGAGAGGATGGAGCGGTCCACCTCGACGTCCTCGCCCTCTATTTCGAAGTCCACCTGCTTGCCCTGGTCGCGAGCGACGTCGCGCACGACCCGGGGAAGCCGCTGGGTGACCGTCCGTACCGGCACCAGCCGCATGTCCATTACCACGTCCTGCATCTCCGTGCCGACGACGTCGAGCTCGTCGAGTTCCTCGGAGAGAGCCTGCCGGTCCATCTCCGTCTCGTCGCCGCCGAGTGCCCGCCGCATCCGGGCGCGACTGGTCACCAGTTCCTCGACGAGATTCAGCAACCGGTCCACCTGGTCCACGTCCACCCGGATCGACTGGATGGCTTCGCTCGCCGCGCGGTCCGTCTCGGCCTCGGTCGCGTCCACGTCGGGCGTCGGCTCCGGTTCGGCCGACGCCGCGGCACCCGGCAGGTCCGCGGCCGTCACCGGCGCGCGGTCGATCCACTCGGCGATGCGGGCCTCGCCGATGTCCGTCTCGGCCGACAGCGTCTCGGGGTCGGCGCGAACGAGGTCCGCGACGTCCTCGACGCCGGCGTCGGCCAGTCGCTCCGAGTAGCCCGCACCGATGCCGCGGATGGTGTCCACGGCCGCCGTCGCCGCCTCGGACACGGGCTCGGCCTCGGTCGGGTCCACGGCCGGCTCCGTGTCTGGCTCCGCCGGACTGTCGGCCTCGGCGTCCGCCTCGGGGGACGTCGCCTCGCCCTCGTCGTCGCCGAACACCGACCCCGTGTCCACGTCAACGTCGACGCCGAAGTCGGAACTCACCGTCGCGTCGTCGATGTCGTCACCGAGGTCGAGGTCGTCGATGTCCACGTCCTCTATCTCGTCGAGTTCGTCGGCGGTGACCTCCTCGACGGCCACGTCCGCCTCGTCTTCGGCTTCGGCTTCGTCTTCCTCTTCCGCCGCGTCGTCGGCGTCCGCGGGCGGACCCGTCTCCGACTCTGCCGCCGCGTTCGCGGTGGCGTCCGCGTCCCTCGCGCTCTCCGTGGCCGTCTCGCTCGTGGCGTCGGCGGTTTCGGCGTCCGGCGCGTCGTCGGCGTCCGCGGTCGGCGACGTCCCGGCACCGGCCTCGGCCTCGGACTCGACGGCGCTCCCCGCGTCTGCGTCGGCCGTCTCCGTGTCGCCGGCCGCGTCCGCGTTCGCCGTGTCCGCCGCCGGAACGGGGTCGAGCAGTTCCTCGAACCCCACCTCGGTCTCGGGGTTCACGCCGGGGATACCGGTCTCCGCTATCTCCGCCTCGATTTCCTCCGGCGCGACGGCGTCGTACTCCGCCTCGAGTTCGCGGAACGTCGCCATCGGGTCCGCCACATCGTCGGACGCGTCGGCGGTCTCGGCCGCCGACTCCGCGGCACGGAGCCGGTCGGTGACCTCGGTGAGGTGGACGGTCCCCACGGCCTCGACGTCGTCGAGCGCCGTCCGGATCGCTGACTCGGGGACGTGACTGCCGAGGACGGCCGCGAGACGGTCGTCGTCGGGCGTCAACTCCGCCGTCGGCGGCCGGGTGTCGAGGAGGTCGAAGGCGTCCTCCAGCGCGTCGGCCACCCGCCGGGCCTCGTTCCGGTCGGGCGCCGTCCGGACCGCGAGAGCGACGTGGTAGCCGTCTCGGTCGGGTGGGAGCGTGCCGTCGGCGGCCGCGACGGCCCGTTCGACCTCCTCGTCGGTCGGGGCGGGGAGGTCTCCGTCCGCCGTCGTCCCGGCGTCGGTCGCCGCCCCGGTGGCCGTCGCTTCGGCGTCCGCGTCCTCCTCGAGGTCCTCGCCGATCAGTTCCTCGAAGGACACCTCGTCGTCCTGGTCGTACTCGCCGAACTCCACGTCCGCGAGTTCCGCCTCCATCTCGTCCAGCCCGACCGTGTCGTACGCCGCCTGCATCTGCTCGAACTCGCTGGTCGCGTCCTCGATCTCGCCCTCGGCCTCGACGACTGCGGCCTCGACGTCGTCCGTGTCGGCACCGTCGGCGGCGTCGGCGTCGGCCGCGCCCTCGGCGGCGCTGGCCCCGTCCCCGGCCTCGCTCGGCGGCGGCACTCGCTCGGTGACCTCGGCGAGGTGGACCGCGGCGACCGGGGTGACGTCCACGAGTGCGCTCCGGATGCCGTCCTCCGGGAGGTCGCTCCCGAACAGTGCGTCAACGACGCCCTCGTGGTCGCCAGCGGCGACCGCCGCTTCCTCGGGGTCCGTGCCGAGGAGGTCGAAGGCGTCTCGCAGGGCTTCGACGACCTCCGTGCCGGCCGCGGCGTCACCCGGCGAGAGGCCGATCCGTGCGTGGTGGACGCCGCGCCCGGGCGCCGCGGGCGGGCCGGTGGCTTCGACCAGTGCCGTCACCGCGTCGTCGTCGGGGGGTTCGACCGCCGCCTCCGCGGTCGCGTCGGCCGTCGCGTCCGTCTCGGTCGCCGCCCCGGCCGCGTCCTCCTCGAGGTCCTCGCCGATCAGTTCCTCGAAGGACACCTCGTCGTCCTGGTCGTACTCGCCGAACTCCACGTCCGCGAGTTCCGCCTCCATCTCGTCCAGCCCGACCGTGTCGTACTCCTCCTGCATCGCCTGGAACTCTCCCATGGCGTCCTCGACCTCGTCGTCCGGCGCCGCCGTCGGTACCGATGCCGGACCGCCCTCGCCCTGCGAGTCGGTCCCGGACTCCGACGCCGTCGGGTCCGAGGACGCGTCGGCGGGGGGCTCCTCGACGATGTCGTCGAAGGCACCCGCCTCGCCCATGTTCTCGAGACCGGGGACGTCCTCGGCGTCCTGCACCGCCGCGTCGAGGTCGTCGTACTCGTCGAACTCGTCGAGGAGGTCTTCAACCGCCATCTCCTCGGGGTCGTCCACGGTCTCCTCGTCGGATGTCGTCGTCTCGAACGCCCGGTCCACCACCTCGGGAGAGACCGCGGTGACGACGGCGTCCTCGACGGCCGCGACCGGTTCGAGGGCGGCCGCGACGGCGTCGCGGCCGACGGCACTACCGAAGACCGCGTCCACCGTCGCCGGACTCTCGGCGCGAACCGTCGCCGGGTCGGGGTCGGTCGCGAGGAGGTCGAAGGCGTCCTCGAGGGCCGCGACCACGGCCTCGCCGTTGCCCTCGCCCGGCGTAAGCGACAGGCGGACGTGGAAGGGGTCGTGGGCGTCTCGGGGGAGACGGCCGCCCGCGGAGAACAGGGTCGCCATCTCGTCCTCGCCGGGCGGGACGAGACCGGCGGCCGCCTCGACGTTCGACCGGATGGTCTCGATGCGCTCCGTCGGGTCGCTGCGGACCTCGCCGTGGCGGTCCACCTCCGCGATCATCCGCTCGAGGTCGTCCACGGCGTCGAACACCTCGTCCATCAGGTCGGGCGTTATCTCCAGCGACCCGTTGCGAACGGCGTCGAGGAGGTCCTCGATGGCGTGTGCGAGGTCGCTGGCGCGGTCGAACCCCATCGCGCCGCAGTTGCCCTTCAGCGTGTGTGCGGTGCGGAACACCCGCTCCATCGCGGCGTCGTCTGCCGGGTTCTGCTCCAGGTCGAGGAGGGCGTTGTTCAGTTCCGTGATCGACTCCTCGCTCTCCTGGACGAACTCGCCGACGTACTCGCTCATGGCCGTGCCTCCGCGCGTCGCCTCGCGCGACGTTGTTCGTTCACCGCCGCCCGGACCGCACTCGCCAGGTCACTCGCCGTCACCTGTCGGTCGACGGCGCCGGTCGCGACCGCGCGCTCCGGCATCCCGGCGACGGGACTGGTCGTCGGGTCCTGTGCTATCGTCGTGCCGCCCGCGGCACGCACCGCCTCGACGCCGGCGGCACCGTCGTCGCCCATGCCCGTGCAGACGACGGCCACCAGCGGGTCGGCCGGGTCGTGGGCCGTCGCCGCCGTCGTCATCGTCACGTCGGCCGCCGGACGGACGTTGTGGACCGGGTCTTCCGCGGTCGGTCGCACCACGACGTCGTCGCCACGGACGGCGTCAACCGCGAGGTGGCGGCCGCCGCGAGCCAGGACCGCCTCGTCCGGGCGGACCCGGTCGCAGTCGCTCGCCTCCCGAACCGCGTAGTCGCTAGTCTCGTCCAGCCGTTCCGCCAGCCGACCCGTGAACGAGGCCGGCATGTGCTGGACCACCAGGACGCGGACGCCGATACCGGTCGGCAGTGCCGCGAGGAGTGCCCCGACCACGCCCGGACCGCCGGTCGAGGCGCCCACGACGACGGTGGCCGGCGACGGCGAGGACGCGATGTCGGCGGCGTCGGCCGCCGCCCGCGCCGCGACCGCCGCGGCCGTGACCGCGTCGTTCGTTCCCTCGCCGTCCTCGTCGGCGGCGTCGGACGACGCCGGGTCCTCGGGAGCGTCGTCCGTCCGTGCGGTCGGTGTCGCGGGCGTCTCGCGGTCGGGAACGGAGCCGGTGTCCGTCGGTGTCTCGCCGTCGGCGATGCGAGAGCGACGCCGGGCCTGCCGGACGAGCGTCTCCGGGTCGGCGTCGGCGACGGCGGCGACGGTGCGACAGAGCGTCGCCACGAACTCGTCGTCGGCGTCGTCGGCGGGCCGACGGACGACGTCCACGGCCCCGGCCGCGAGGGCGTCAAGCGTCGGTTCCGCGGCGTCGGGACTCGCGAGCAACACCACCGGCGTCGTCGTCTCCGTCGCGATGCGACGGGTCGTCTCCAGTCCGTCGATGCCGGCCGTCTGGACGCCGACGACGGCCACGTCCGGGCGGGCCTCCCTGACGAGTTCGAGTGCGCGGTGGCCGTCGCTGGCGGCGGCGACCTCGTACCCGCGGGCCGTGAGTGCGTCGCCGACGAGTCGCCGGACGGCGAACGAGTCGTCGGCGACGAGGACGCCGGTACCGGTCATCTGGTGCGTGTGGATGGTTGGTTCGGGTTACGCCACGGCGACGTCTTGGATCGCCTTGCGGACGCTCGGTTCCTCGAACGGCTTGGTGACGTAGCCGTCGGCGCCGGCCTTGACCGCGAGTTTCATCTTCTCGCGCTGGCCGACGGACGTACACATGATCACCCG
>CAZEIO010000010.1:0-22433 GCA_964512525.1 uncultured Halobacteriales archaeon | reverse complement strand
TCGAGCGTGTCGAAGCCGACGTTCGCGCCGTGGACGTCCTTGCCCCACCCCTCGCCGGCACCGGCCTCGGCCGCCGCGAGGGCGTCCTCGCGGAGGAGGTCGCCCTCGACGTGCCAGACGAGGCTGGACTCGCGGGCGCCGGCGTGGCCGCCCTCGCCCTCGAAGCGGTCGTCGGCGAGTGCCGTGACGGACTCCCACCAGTTCCACCCGGGCGCGAAGGCGACCCGGTCCGTGCGGAGGCGGCGGGCGGCGCGGGCGATGGCGTCCGTGTTGCCGCCGTGACCGTTGACGACGACGGCACGGTCCACGCCGTGGGCGGCCAGCGAGGAGAGCGTCTCGTGGACGTAGTCTTCGAAGGTCTCCGGCGAGACGTACAGCGTCCCGTGGAACTGGCGGTGGTGTTCGCTGACGCCGACGGGCAGCGTCGGCAGGACGACCACGTCCGAGCGGTCGTCGAAGGAACGAGCGAACGCACGGGCGGTCATGAAGTCGGTGCCCAGCGGGAGCGCCGGGCCGTGCTGTTCGGTGCTGCCGGTCGGCAACAGCGCGACGTCGGCGTCCGCGAGGGCGGCTTCGGCGGTGGTCGTCGTCTCGTGTGCGAGTCTGACCATGGCCCTCGCTCGGCGGCCGCTCACTTGGCCGTGGTGGTCACGGCGACGGACGCGTCCGGCCCGACGCCTACGAGAGCAGGCTGTCGAGACCCCGTGCAGGGTAGCCGACGACGCGGGTGACACCCGCCGACCGGAGCGCGCACACTCGCTCTCGCACCTCGCTCGCGGTGCCGACGAGGGCGTAGTCGCGGACGGCCGCCGAGAGCACCTCCCGGGCGCGACCGCTGGCCCGGCCGTCGGTCGCTGCCCCCTCGGGCAGGGCCTCGCGAACCGGCCGACGCCGGGCCGCGTAGTCACCGACCGCGTCGAGGAGCGTGTCCTCGGCGGCGGCGACGGCGACGGGCGCGTAGAGGTACACCGCCCCGTCGAACCCGGCGGCGCGGAGCGCACGCACCGCGCCCTCGGTGTCACGAGAGAGGAGTTCGTACTGGGGTGACCCGGTGGCCATCGCGACGCGTTCGACGCCCTCGGTGCCGACCCAGGCGTCGGGGGCCGTCTCGAGTGCCGCGCCGAGACGGGGCGCGACGGCTCGTTCGCGCTCCGTCTCCGAGAGGTAGGCGGGGTGACCGGCGACGAGTGCGCGAGAGACGCCGTCCGGGAGCCACTCCCGGAGGAGCCGGTCGTCTCCGAGGGGGTCGAAGCCGTCGGCCCGGACGGGCGTCGTGGCGACGACCTCCGCGGCGTCCGCGAGCGTCGCGATGGCGTCGGTGCCGGGCAGGTGGTCGCGTCCCTCGTAGTCCACGACGACCGTCGTGGCCGCCGACGCCCGTAGCGCACCGGCAGACGCCGCGATATCGGTCTCGGCCGGCTTCAGCGCCAGCGCGTCGATGCCCGTGCCCCCGAGGCCGTCGGTCGCGGCCGTCGCTCCGTTCCCGGGGGTGTCCGCGTTCGTCGCGTCGCGGGCGTGGCCGTCGCTGGTCACCGTCGGCCACCTCCGCAGTCGCGAGTGAGAGAACTACTGTACTGCCGGAACTCGATCCGCCGCGTGAGCGACTGCTACCATACACTGCTCGCTGGACGGCCCCCTACAAAACCCTGTCGTCCTCGCGTGGAGACGGCCCGGCCGCGAGGACGTGGCCGGCGATGCTCAGGCGTAGCCGTCGTTGTGTTCGGGCGCTCGCCAGTCGGTCGTTCGCTCGAGGAGGGTAACGACGATGTCGCCGGTGGCCCCCCAGACGGTCACGTCGCCGACGTGAAAGTAGTGGACGACGACCTCACCACCCTCGGGGTGGACGCGGCGCTCGAACTCGTAGTTCGCCGCGGCCACGAACTCGGCGACGGGGAGGACCGTGACGGCCGTCGCCTCCCGACCGTCGGGTTCGTACGGCTCGTCCGGGACTCGCCCGACGTAGGGCGTCACCGAGTAGTCCGTAATAGTGTAGATGCCGTCGAGACGGCCGACGACGTCCACGGATTCGGGTCGGATGCCAGCTTCCTCCTTGGCCTCCCGGAGGGCCGTCTCCCGGAGGTCGGCGTCCCCGGGTTCGTGGCCGCCGCCGGGGAAAGACATCTGCCCGGCGTGCGAACTGAGGTCGTCCGCGCGGCGGATGAACAGGAGGTGGTCGCCCTCGGGACGGTCCACGACGGCGACGAGGACCGCCGCCTGCTGCCCGCCCCCGGGCGTCTGGGAGTCGCGCTCCGCGACGCGAGAGAGGTCGAGTCGCACCGTCAGACGCCCTCGTCGTCGGCCAGCGAACTGTCGAAGCGGTCGCGCACGTCGCTCACGTCCACCGGCGCCCACGTCTCGACGTCGTAACTCACGTCCATCAGCCGTCGCACCCGGTCGTCGTCGCCGCGGGCGACGGCGCGTGCGGCCTCACCGCGCAGTCGCTCGACGACCGCCAGGCCGAGCGTCTCGCGGTCGAGCGTCCGCCGGTCGGCGTCGAGGATGTGCGGCAGGTCCTCACTCCCCTCGACCGACGCCGGGAAGGCGGTGGGACCGACGGCGAGCAACTCGTCCGCCGTCTCCGCGTCGCCGCCCGTGACCGCCTCGGGCGGACACGCCACCACGCGGTAGGTTTCGACGGCGGCGTCGATGGCGTCCTCGGTCGCCGCCTCGTCGAAGTCGTCGCCCCGGCGGAAAGTCACCTCGCGGACCGCCTGCCGGAGTTCGGCGCGGCTGAGGACGCCGAAAGGGTCGATGAGGCCCGCCAACTGGTCGCCGTCGAACGTCACGGTCGTACTGGGCGGCGACGGACTATTAGGGCTTCTGTCGGGCTGTGCCCGCGTCAGTCGGCGACGGCCGGGTCGGGCGTCTCGGTGGTTCCCGCGCGAGCACCGGTCGGCAGGTAGCCGGACCAGTAGAGACCAGCGAGGAGGACGGCGACGACGGCGAGGACGACCGCGAACCCGCGAAACACCGCGTCGTAGGTGTAGCCGGCGTCGTTGAGTGCCCCCACGACGACGCTGCCGGCCGACTGTACCAGCATCATCGTCGCGCTGAAGACGGCGTAGGCGCTCGCCCTGTGGTGGTCCGGCAGCGAGTCGAGCAGGAAGGTGTCGATGGCCGGAAAGAGACTGTGGATGACGTACCCGAGGAGGGCGCTGACGGCGACCAGCGGCCAGTAGCCCGTCGTCACGGTGAACAGGAAGACGGAGACGGCAAAGGCACCGATGACGGTCAACAGGAGCGGCACGTAGGCGACGCGGTCCGCGATCCGCCCCGTGATCAGGAAGGCTGGGACGCCGGCGGCGAAGACGACCGTCAGGAGGTCGCGCCCGGTGGTCTCCGCGACGTTCTCGCTGACGAGGTAGGTGACGTAGAAGTTGAACATCCCGTTCCAGACGAAGCCCGTCAGCCCGACGATGGCCACGCCGGTGACGACGATCGGCCACTGCGCGCGGACGGCACCGAGGAGGTTCCGGTCGGCGCTGCCCGCCGTCGGCAGTTCCGCCCCCCGTGCCGAGAGGTAGATGGCGGCCGTCGAGAGGGCAGCGGCGACGGCCACCAGCCAGAACGTCGCTCGCCAGTCCGCGAGGAGGAGGACGCCCCCGACCAGCGGGCCGGCACCGACGGCCGCTATCTGGCTGGCCGTGCCGTGGACGCCGATGGCCTGCCCGACGCGGTCGGGAAACAGTTCGCTCACGAGCGGGTTGGCGGCGAGGAAGTACGGGCCACTCGCCAGTCCCATCGTGAACGCGCCGGCGTAGAGGACCGTCGCCGACGGCGCCGTCGCGGTAAACACGGCTGCAGTCGTCAGGACGCTTCCGGCCCCGAGGACGACGTAGTGGCGGTCCACACGAGTCAGCAGGTAGCCCGTCGGCAACCGGGGGAGGGCGGCGCCCAACCAGACCAGCGTGACGACGAGTCCCGCCTCCCCGGGCGACAGGAGGAAGGCCCGTCGCAGGGGTTCGAGCAGCGGCGCGAAGACGACGCGACCGAGGTTGATCAGGAAGACCAGCCCGCAGAGCGAGCCGAACAGTCGGATCCGACCGGCTGGCGGCGCGGACCCGTCGCTGTCGGCCGTCGTCGCGACCGCCTCACTACCGCCCGGCCCGTCGTCGGCCACTGACTGGAGTAGCGGGGTCCCCGGTTCAAAACTTGCGAACTCGACGCGGACGGCCCCGCCGCGTCGGCCACGCGACCGGCGAGCGACACTCTTCGTGTCACTCGAAGACGCTGTCGAAGGCCCGCGCGCCGAGCGGGTCGTACTCGCCGGCCGCGACGTTCTCCGCGAGGTGGGCCGGCGAGTGCGTGCCGAAGACGGCCGCCGTCACCGCCGGCGCCGACCGCGCGAAGTTCAGTGCCCGCTGTGCCGCCGTCTCCCCCTCGAGTTGGTCGCCCACGGCGCCGGGGAGACCGTCGAGGAGGCGACCGCCAGCGAGCGGCGCGGCGGCGAACACGTCCAGTCCCGCGGCCTGCGCGAAGTGCAGCGCCGAGGTCGCTCCGTCGCTGCCCTCGTGCGCATCGACCGTGACCGCGTCGGCCATGACCGCGTTGAACGGCACCTGAATCGCGCGCAGTCCAGTGGTGTCGTTGCCCGCCGCCCGGGCGGCGGCCCGCGCCCGCGAGACCACGGCCGGCAGCGAGAGGTAGCGGTCGTGGTCGGGGGACACGCGGAACGCCTCCCACGTCGCCACGCCGTAGTGACGCAGGTCGCCCGCCGTCCGGCGTCCCTCCAGTCGCTCGAAGGCGGCCTCTAGCTGGTCGTACACCGCTTCGCGAGAGCGGGTCGCGAGCTGTGTCTCCGGGTGGTGGACGTAAAAGAGGTCAACGGTGTCCAGGTCGAGCGCCGACAGCGACTCGCCGACGCGGCGGTCCACGTAGTCGGGCGCGAGGCAGTGCTGGCCCATCGCCAGCGAATCTCGCTCGACGAGGCCCGGGTCGAGGAACCGCTCGCGGACGTAGGCTGCCGGGTCGGCCGGGCGCGACCCGTCGAAGGGGAGAAATCCCCCCTTCGTGGCGACGACCACCGCCTCGCGGTCCACGTCGGCGCGGTCGATGGCCTCACCGACGACGTGTTCCGAGCGACCACACCGGTAGTTCGCGGCGGTGTCGATCAGGTTACAGCCGGACTCGAGGGCGGCGACCAGCGTCTCGCGGTAGCGGTCGTCCACGGCGTCGGTCGGGTCGCCCCGGTAGGTGCCGACGCCGAGCGAGGAGACGAGACAGTCGCCGAACCGCCGGAAGTAGGTGCGACCGAAGCGGTCGCGGTGGCGGTCTCGGTAGGCCCACGTCGCGTCGCGGGTGCTCATCGCTCGTCCTTCGGGCCCGAGCCGTAAAACGACTCAGCGTCACAGAGCGACCGCGGGCTACAGTTCGCCGCGCATCGCCTCGAACAGGCGGGTCTTCAGTCGGGACTTGCCGACGCCAGTCTGTGGGCCGATACCCTCCATGTGTTCGCGGGGAATCTGGCCGCCGCCCATGCGGGCGTGGCCGCCACCGCCGGCCATCGGTATCTCGTCGGCGACCGCCGAGAGTGCGTTCCCCATGTGCACCCGGTCGTCGCGGGAGCGGCCAGAGAGGTGGATCGTGCCGTCCGACTCGCCGTACACGACGACCGCCGTCACCCCCTCGAGACGGACGAGTTCGTCCGCGGACTGCGGGATGGCGTCCACGTTGTCCACGTCGCCCACGTCGGCGACGGCGTAAGGTGGGTCAACGTCGCGCCGGTCGATGGCGCGGGCCTTCACCTCGAGCGTCTCGGCGTCCACCTGTGGATTGGCGATGCGGTCGAGCGTGTCCTCGTCCACGCCGGGGAAGAGGTAGCCACAGGCGTCGAAGTCGTCTCGAGTGACGCCCTTGACGAGGCGGTCGGTGTCGGCGTGGATGCCGTAGATGAGGCCCGTGGCGAGGTCCGGTCCGACGGTGAACTCGTCCTCGGGGGCGCTCTCGCCGTTCGAGACCACCGTCGCCTCGAGTTCCTCGAGGTACTCCGCGACGATGGTCGCACAGGCGCCGTACTCCGTCCTGACGTCCGTGTGCGCCGTCCCCGTGCCGTCGCCGGGGTGGTGGTCAACGACGGCGAGCGGCTGGATGCTGTCACAGCCGGCGAACCCCCGCAGTTCGTTGTGGTCCACGAGGACCACGCCGTCGCCGGTCAGGTCCGCCGACGTCTCGACGTTGCTCAGGTCGAGGTCGAGGACCGTCTGGAACGCGCGGTTCTCCTGATGTCGTATCTCGCCCGGGTAGCAGAGCGTCGGCTCGGCGCCCGCCGACTCCGCGATGGCGGCGACGCCCATAGCCGTCGACATCGCGTCCGGGTCCGGGTTCGGGTGCATCACCACGTCCACCGTGTCGAGTCCCGACACCGTCTCGAGGAAGCGTACGCCCTGCGGGCGACGGAGCCACCGTACCAGCCGCAGGACACCGTAGCCGACGACGGCGAGTGCCACCAGTCCGAGGGCGACGCCGGCGAGCAGTCGCGGGTCGTCGGCCGGGAGCGAGACCTGTACGACGCCCGTCGGTCCCGACATCTCAGTGTGTCCCCGAGACGTCCACGTCCACGTCCGCGTCTCCCCCCTTGTACGCCGCGATAGCCGGCCGATACCCCTCCCGGTACGTCGGATAGTTCAGGTCGTAGCCCGTCGCACGCAGGCGGTCGTTGTCGCAACGCTTCTGCGCCCGCGACGGGTCGGCCGCCGTGGTCGCCGGCGGGGTCACCTCACACTGCTCGGCTAGCCACCGCGCGAGTTCGGGCCGGGCCACCGGTTCGTCGTCCACGGCCACGATCGTCTCCCCGCGCCCCCGGTCCGTCTCGACGAGGTGGGCCACCGCACCGGCGGCGTCGTCGCGGTGGACGAGGTTGAGGTAGCCCTCCCTGACCGGCCCCTCGAGGTAGCGCTCCAGCCGGTAGCGGTCCGGACCGTACAACCCCGCGAACCTGACGACGGTGCCCTCGACGGGGCCGGAGAGTGCGGCCTCCTCCGCGGCGAGAAGCGCCTCGCCGCGCTCCGTGTCCGGAGCCGGTGGCGTGGACTCGTCCACCCACCGGCCGTCGTGGTCGCCGTACACGCCCGTGCTGCCGGTATAGATGAAGCGGTCCGGCGACGCGTCGCGGCCGCCGAGGACGGACTGTGCCGTGCGGACGCCGTCGAGGTACGTCTCGCGGGCCGCAGCGGCCGACCGGCCGCCGGCGCTGGCGGCGAAGACCACGACGTCCGCGTCTGGAACGGCCGACAGTTCGTCGGCGTCGGTGACGTCTGCCCGGAACGGGGTGAGACCGGCGTCGGCCACCCGGTCGAGACCCGTCTCGGACCGGCGAACGCCGACGACGTAGTGTCCCCATCGCCGCAGGCGCCGGCCCAACGCGAGCCCCACGTAGCCACACCCGAGGATCGTCACCTGCATACCCCTCACCTTCATCGTCAGCCGATTTAATTCCCCGGCAGTCTTCTTCGCTCGCTGATACTACTGCTCCGAAACGACGTACTGCTGGAGGGTGAGGTACTCGTCGAAGCTCATCGGTGCCCGCCGTTCGAGCTTCTGCTGGACCTCCTTCGGGTCGAGGTCGAGGTCAACGCCGGCAGCGAGACGGTCCACGTCGAGCACCGCCGTCGACATGCCGAGCAGGAGGTGGTCGCAGGCCATCTCCGTCACCGTTTCGCCGTCGAAACCGGTCGAGAGCGCCTGTATCGCGCCGGCCTCCTCGACGGACAGGGCAGGGAGGTCGCCGTCGGCGACGGTCTCGATGCGCTCGCGGTCGATACCCGTCCGCTCGACGGCCGTCTCGACGCCGACGCTCTCGACCGCGGCGGCCAGGTCAGCGGCGTACTCCCGGCGGAGGGCGCCGACGGAGTCCGGCACGGTCGCCCGCTGCTCGTGGAACATGACCCAACCGTGCCGGTGGGTCGTCTTTTGACTGTCGGGTCTCACTCGAGTTCCCGTCGGTCGCCTCCGAGTCGTTGACGACCCCGACCGTCGGCCACCCCGACGAGCGCTCGTCGGCCACGCCGTCGCGGTCGCCGACGCCGAACTGGCCCGGCGGGACCGCCACCAGCACGACCGTCTCCTGCGTGAACGACAGCCGCTCGGCGGTCCCGAGTCGCTCGAGAGTGCCGTCGCCGTCCACGTCGATACGGACCGGGGCGCCGTCCCGCGAGTACGTGAGCGACCCCGACGGTCCGCCGGAGTGCGTCCGGACGGTGAAGCGGGCGTACTCGCCACGGACTGTCACGTGCCAGACGTTGAGCGTCGCGTACCACGGCGTCGCACTCGGAAGGACCGGCAGGCCGGCGAACACCGTCGAAGCCCCGAGTCGCTCCGCCGTGGTCTCGCTCGCACGGTCGGCGGTCCGCTCGAGTTCGGCCCGTGCGACCCGCCGCGCGGCAGTCGTCGTCTCGTTCACGAGTCGTTGCGGGACACGCAGCGTCGAGTCCTCGCCGGTCCGAGACGCCCGCAGCGTCCGTCGCAACCTGAGCGCGAGTTCGTCGGCCACGCGGTCGGAGACGGCGTCATGACGGGCGACCGCGTCCGCGACGGCAGTCGCCGCCGACCCGTTCGCCACGGCGAGCGCACGACCGGCAGTCGTCGGCCACCGACCGAGTCCCTCGCGGACCGCGCGTCTGGCCGCCCGTCGGTCGAGTTGTGTTTCGCGGACGACCGTCTGAACCGCGCGATCCGTCACCGCCGCCGTCCGTCGACGCACGGCGGTTCGGAGGTCACCCCGCCCCGCGACTGCCTCGTCGGCCGCACCGTCCACGCGCGCCGCCTGTCGCAGCGTCGCCGCCGCGGTCCGGTAGCGCGTCTCGTCGGACGAGTCGCCGAAGACGGCGTCGGCCGCCGTCCCGTACGGAACGCTGAACACGTTCAGGTTCCGGGCGACCAGCGGGCGGAACCGACCGCTCGTGGGCGTGGCTGGAACCCGCTCACCCTCGATCGTGTCCAGCGTGAGGTAAGACGGCGTCGTAGCGACGGTCGCGGTTCGGGAGCCGGACTCGTCGGGGGTCGGGTCGTCGTCTATCGTCGCCTGCCGGGCGAGGGTGCCGGCCTCGTCGAGTGAGAACCCGGTGCGTGCCGAGACCGACTCGTTCAGCCGCTCGCGGGCAGACCGGGCCGCTGCCATCCGGTCCTGCAGGCGGCGGTGGACGGCCCGCACGTAGACCGCCCGTGCCGCGACGCGCAACCTGTCTGCGAGGCTGCGGTAGCGGGCTGGTCGGTCGAGCAACGCCGACCGCCGGGTTTCGAAGCGGTCCACGAGCGACCGGGTAGCCGACGCTCCCGACGCGAGTTCCGACTGGGGAACCTGCACGGAGACGTTGCGCACCCGGTCGCGGAGTCGGGCGACGTCCTCGTACACCCACTGGGTGAGGTTCTCCGGGGGGTCGGCGGCGACGCGGACCGACCGCGACAGGTTGCCGGCGGCCGCTTGCCGCGCGACTGCGTCGAAGCCGCCTCGGTCGGTCACCAGACGACGCGTCGCGACGGCGGGCGTGCCCGCGAGATTGTCGCCGTCGAGGGGTCCGCCGGGGCGGTGCGCGCCGACGATCGACCCCGAAATGAGGTCGGTCGGGCCGTGGGCATCCACGACGCTCACGCCGACCCGGACGACCCGTCGCGCACTGGTTCGCGTCTTCCGACGGGTGTCTCGCCGGACGTGTTCCCAGTGGGCAGTCATCGTCCACTCCTCGGCGACGTGACGGGTGACGGTTCGGTGTCGGTGCCAGCGGTCACTCACCGCGGGAGCTGGCCCGTCTCCGGGCCGAACGCTCCGGTCCACCGACGTCGCCGTCCGCTGGAGGACCCAGTCTTCACCCGGTGGGTCTGGCCGAGAGAGGTCGAGTGGAGGCTCGGACACCGCCGTCGCGAGGCGGGCACTGGCGGCGTACCGTCGGCGGAGGGCGTCTCCGAGCGGTCGCTCCCAGACGGCCTCCCCGTGGACCAACTCGAGGAAGGTGTCGTCGGCTATCTGGCCGACATCGACACGGACGGTGTCGTTCGACGGTCGGTCCAGTTCGGGAAGCGGACCCTCGTCGGCCGCGTCGGTGGTCGTCTGGTCGTCCGGGTTGGGACCGTCGAGGACGTGGTCAGTCCAGTTCGTCGGGAGGTCGCCAGCCGCGAGGAGGTCCGAGAGACCGACGCTCGTCGCCGCCCGGCGGTAGGCGCGACGGCTGGCCGGCGCGGCCCGACCGAAGACCGCCGCCTGCTCGTCGAGGACGGCTCCGTTCGTCACGAGGGCGACGTGGCGGTTGGCGAGCACGTTCGCAATCGGCGCACCGCCGTACTGCGCGTAGCCGCGGGCCCAGACGAGAGCGTGAAGTCGGGCCGAGAGCCGGCGCCCGAGACCGGATCCCGCGAGTGGTCCGCGGCGAAGCCGTCGCTCGAACCGCTGGACGCTATCGTGCACGGCGAGGACCGGGCTCGCCACGCCCACGCGGAGCGTCCGTCGCTCGTGGACCACGCGGCGCCCTTGGCGAGAGGCCGTCAGCGTCACGTTCCGGACGGTCACCACGAGACCGTCGCCGTTCCGGGCGACCGTGACCCGGTCGATGGCCCGACGGGCGTCGTCCGCGTCACTCACGGGGGGAAGCGCAGCCGTGGTCGTCACGTCACCCACTCGCTGTTCGGCGTCCTTCAGGGCGCGACGCGCCGCCAGGTAGGTCCGGAGTTCGAGGTAATCCCGGAAAGTGTGGTTCTCGCGGAGGACGCGACCGTACGTCGTGTTCGCGGGCCGCGTGACGGGGTCGCGCGCCGCGGCGCGTGCCGCCTGGGCGGTCGCGACGATCAGGGCGGTTCGCGTCGCCGACACCGTCCGATCCATCGCCGCGTCGGTGTCGGGGTCGGCACCGCCGGCCGACCGGCCGTGGGTGGACGCGACGAGCACCGCACTCCCGACGAGTAGGACGACGGCCACGAGTGCGAACGGCACTCGTGCACGCTCGCCGACTCTGACCGACCGGCGGTCGGTTGTGGATCGCGCACCGCTCACGGCGACCACGTCCGTACCGTGACGACGACCACGCCCGTCGAAACCTGTCTCGCAGCGGCTCGTGGAGACGCGAACTGCTGGCGCATGTCGCGCTCGAGTCGGGCCGCGAGCGCCCCAGCCAGGCGGTCGTTCGCCGCGGCCACATCTCCGGTGGTGACCGAATCCGCGACCGACACGTCGAGCAACGACGCCGCCCGGCGGTACCGGTACGTGACCAGCGTGGAGGTCGGACCGTCGCTGCGCAGCGCCAGCCACGCCGACTCGTAGCCGAACATCCCACGGACGGTCCGGTTCGCCACGACCGCCGCGACCGCGTCGAAGCCGTCGTCGGCGACTGTCAGGGCCCGAGAGCGGGTCGCAGGAACCGGCGCGGGGACGGCGACGGTGGCGGCGTGGACGGTCACCGCGTCCGGTGGCGGGTCGCCGACGGCGACCGACCCGGACAACGGCGAACCAGGGTATGGACGCCAGACCGCACGAACCCGAACGCGGGTGGCGTCGGCCGCGACGCGCTCCGAGACGGCGGCACGGACCGCCCGGGTGAAGTCGTCGTCGGAGCGGGAGAGTTCGACACCGTCGAGGGCGGCGTTCTCGACGGCGGCGCGGGCGAGCAGTGCCGCGGCGGTGCCGTGTGCATGTCGCTCGAGGGCCGGGTCGCCCACCCGTCCAGTCGCGACCGTGTCGGACGCCGCCGCGTGGGCGATACCGGGCGCGAGTGAGTAGTTCACCGCGAGTGTCGTCGTCGCGAGGCGGTCTGCCGTCGCGTCGGCGGCGTCGGTCCCGCGTTCCTGGGCCGGCGTGGCACCGACGCCGGCGAGGACTACTACGGCGCCGCCGACGATGACCGCCGCGAGTGCGACGTCGAGTGCGGTACTCACCGCCCGCGTCGAGGACTGGGCGGTGGCGCTCTCGCCGCGAGACTCAGCGACGAGCCTCACGTCCACACCTCCACGCGGACGCGACCGGGTCGGACGTCACCCGGCGCGAATCGGACGCTCACCCGGCGAGACGTGTGCCGGGCGTCGGCCGGTGGTGACGGTCCGTCCGCCCACGTCCGGTCGCCGGCACGGACGGTGACGTTGACCCGGTAACCGTCCGGGGCGACCGCGGTCGCGTTCAGACGGTCTGGTCTGACGACGCCGTCGTGGGTCAGGTGGTCAACCGTCTCGACCAGTACCGCGTCGGCGAGGTGTCGGCGCTGGTCGCCGCCGAGTACGCTCTCAAGGCCGGCCGCGTAGGCCGACAGGAGGACACCGACGACGAGGACGGCCACCAGTGCGACCAGCGGTTCGACCGCCCCACGGTCGTCAGTCGCCGACGAGCGTGACATTCACGCCACCCCAGGTGAGTCGCCGGACGACGAGCGTCCCGTCCGTCTCCTGCCACTCGGGCGTCGTCGTCCGTGCCGAGGCCAGCGTGGTCTCGAAGGCGGCCGGAGAGTCGAACACACGGTCCGGATCGGCGCCGTGGAGCACCCGCTGGAGGCGGCTCTCTCGTGCCGGCACTACCCCGGTGGCGAGCGTCGCGGCCGAGCGTCCGCCGTCGTTCTCCAGCCGCACACGGTCGGGACCGAGGTGGACGCGCGTCGCCGACGACGGTATCTCTGCCGTGGTCGGATAGTCGCCGACAGCCACGGCGTCGATCGCATCGGCGACGCCGACCGCGTCCGGCGGTGCAGTCGTCGGAAACTGTGCCGCGACTCCGAGGGCGAGCAGACTCACCGTCGTCAGACCGACCCACACGGGGAGTGCGTCGAGCGGTGTCTCGAACATCGCGGGGCGGAGTGGTCCCGGATTCGGGCATAAACCCTCGGTCGTGGGACGGTCTCAGACGAGCAGCCCGACCGCACGAACGGTGACGAGGTACATCGCGGTCCCCGACAGTAGCGCCAGTCCGGCGCGGTAGCCGACGAGCGCGGCGTCGAAGCCGTGCCGGAGCGAGACGGCGAGGGCCGACAGCGCCGCGGCGAGAAAGAGGACATAGGCTCCCACCGCGAGACCGAGACCCGCCGTCGGGAGCGTCGCGTTCGCCGCCGTCACCGTAGCCGAAGCTCCCTCGGCCGTCGCGTCGGAGTCGAGGGCGAGACCGTCCGCGAGCGCGACCGTCGCACCCGCGACGAGCGGGCCGAACACGGCCGCCGTGTGGCCGAGCGTAGTCGTCACGCGGGCGAGGGAGCGTCGCGCCTCGCGTTCGACAGAACTCAGTTCGTCGAGGTGGTCGGCGACGGCCGCGACCGCACGGCCAGCTGGTCGTCCCTCCGTGGCGGCGACGGACAGCAGCGCTGCCGCGCTTCGCGCCCGTGGACTCGGGACCGTCGCCAGCGCCCCGTGTGGGCCGAGAAACGAGTCGTGGACGTCCAAACGGAGGCGCCGACCGTTCTGTGCGGCCCGCGACATGACCCGGCCCATCTCGCCGGAGAGGTCGTCTGCCGCTCGCTCGACGGCCCTCTCGACGCTCTCGCCCTCGGCGACGCGTCGGCCGACGAGGTGGAGCGCATCCGGCAGTTTTCTCTCGAGGGACCGCACGCGGCGGCGGACGGTCGCGATCGGCCGGTAGAGCCACACGAGCGTCGTCCCGAGTCCGAACCCGACTGCCGCGACCGGACCGCTCCAGCGGGCGAGGAGTCGCGGCATCAGGAGAAACGCAGCGACGGCGACGACGACGCCGGTGACCACTGCCGGCCACCGTCGCGACGGGACGTCGGGGTGTGAACGGTCGACCGTCGGCGGGGGAAACGCGACCGGGCGACGGACCAGTAGCCAGCCGCTCGCGGCGACGACGACCGCAGGCAGTGTCAGGTCGTAAGCGAAGGCGAAGGCAGGCAGCGAGACGGCGACGCCGGCTACGCGGGCCGCGGGGAGCACCGCGACTAGTGCGAGCGGCAACAGGACGCCGAAGGCGTACAGTGCCGTCGCCGGAGCGCGGA
Source organism: uncultured Halobacteriales archaeon (assembly GCA_964512525.1). GTDB lineage: Archaea > Halobacteriota > Halobacteria > Halobacteriales > SW-7-71-33 > SW-7-71-33. The sequence continues at coordinate 8,529 of CAZEIO010000010.1, read as the reverse complement.
CGTCGTTCGCGAACGTCGCCATCTGGTCACTGGTGCCGTCGAGGACCGCGTCCATCGCCCGGTCCAGTGTCCGGGTCCGGTCCTCGGGTGGCGCGGCTGCCGCGGCCGTCAGTAGTGCGGCGGCGCGGTCGAGCGGTGGGAACCACTGCGACCACTCCTCGGCGAATTCGTCGAGACCGGACCCCGGGGTGCCACGCGCCCGTTCGACGTGGTCGGCGAGACTCCTCGCGAGTGGCCCGCGGCCGGACCGCGCGGCGAACGCCGCTGCGGGCTCGAGGGCGGCCGAGACGCGCATCCGCAACACGACCCGGACGAGGAGGTCTGGCACCGCCCCGAGCGCCGTCGTCCGTCGTACTGCGGCGACCGCGACGGGAGTCTCGTGGATTGCGTGGACCACGACCACCCCGACGGCGGCCGCGAGGACGGGCGCGACCGGCACCGGGACCGGACCCACGAGGACGGCGACCGGGAGGACGACGAACGCAGCGACGACGCCGGTCGCGTACCCAGCGGCCACCACCGTCGCGGGCCGCACGTCCCAGCGGAGGAATCGGAGCGCACGGGCTCTCTCGGGACTGTCTGCGGCGACGGACGTCGGCCAGAGCCGAGCGAGTGCTCGTAACGTCGTATCGCGCATCCTCGCGACCGACGGACGCGTCATCGTCGCCCCGCGTCGCGACCGGTGCCGCTCCTGCCGCGGCCCCGGTAGGCAGTCTGCAGGTCGTCGGGAGCGGTCCGGCCGGTGGTCGCCAGTTCCGCGAGGGTCTCGCGTCGCGTCTCGAGCGTGGCTCTGACGTCGGCGTACGATTCTCCCGCTCGCGCGAGTCCCGCAACCAGCCGGCTGTTACCGCGGTCGACTCGTCCGGTCGCGACGGCGTCTCCGCGGCTCTCGTCGGGCGGGGCGAACAGTCGTTCGAAGCGGACACTGTCTTCGCCCGCGACCACCTCGGACACGGAACGGACCCGGCGGCGGACGCGACCGTCCTCTGCCGTGACCTCGACGGTCACCACGAGGTCGGTATCGGCGAAGGCAGAGGCGGCGACGCCGAGGTCGGTGACCACCCGCTCTCGGACCGCCGCTGGGCCGTCGCCGTGGACAGTCCCGAGGACCGCGCCGTCGCCGGCGCCGACACGCATCGCCTCGTAGAGGACTGCCGCCTCCTCGCCCCGAACCTCTCCGATGACGAGCGCACCTTCCCCGAGTCTGAGTGCGGTTCGGAGCGCCGCCGCGGGAGCGAGCCCGGGGCCGTCACCCCGCTGGACGGCAAGCGTCTGGCAGTCACGACCGCTCGCCTGCGCTCGCTCGACCGGGAGTTCGGGCGTGTCCTCGACAACGACCGTCCGGGTTGCCGGGGGGACCTCCCAGAGGAGCGCACCGAGGAGGGTCGTCTTGCCAGCCCCTCGTCCGCCGGCGACGAGTCCGGTCGCGCCGCGTTCGACGGCGACCGAGAGGAGGGCGGCGGCGGTGGCCTCTAGCGTGTCGTTCGCGACGAGTGCGGGGAGCGTCAGGGCGGTCTCGCCGTGGTCGCGGAAGGCGAAGGCCGGCCCCTCCGTCGCGGGGTCGGTGACCCCAGCGGCACGGATTCGACCGGCCGGCAGCGTCGCCGCGGCGTCGATGGTCGGGGCAGCCCGAGAGAAGGCCCGCCCGCTCTCGCGACGGAGACGGGAAGCGAGCGTGTGCGCGCCGGCATCGCTCAGGCGGACGTTCGTCGGCGTCACCACGCCGTCGACGACAACTCGCAGCGGCGTCCGGGCGACGGGTGCCGTCGCGTACACGTCCGAGACTGGGTCGTCCGCGAAGAGGTCTTCGAGGACGCCGTAGCCGCGAGTGTGCTTGTGCAACACCCGTCGCAGCGTCACCAGGGGATCCTCCTCGTCCGAGACGGCCCGGACGGCGTGTCCGGCGGCCCGGTCGGGGTGGGCTGCGCCGTCGATGTCGCCCGCGGCGAGTCGTTCGCGGGCGCTCGCGACGGTCGCGAGCGCTTCGTCGTCGAGACGCAGTGACACCGGTTCGAGGTGGTATCGCCGCCCCTCCGGAGTGTCGTACTCGCGGACGACGGCGTCGGTGTCGAGCGACCGCCGGGCGAGGAGTCGTCCGTCGGCCGGCGGTTCGGTCTCGAACCGTGCGCTCGCGACCGCCGGCGCCACCAGTGGCTCGGCGACGCCGTCGTAGAGTCCGCCGTTCCGGTCCGCCCGAACTCGCTCGACGACCTCGGACAGTCCCGTCTCCGCCGCCAGCGCCGAGACGGGGCCGGCACGCGCTCCGGCGGTTCGGGCCGCCCGGACCGGGTCGCGACGGCTGACCCTCGCCAGCCGTGGATCACGGTCGGCGACGACAGCGGTGAACCGCCCGGCGGCGACCAGCAACGCGGTGCCGAGTCCCTCGTACAGTCGCTCGATGCCGGCGTCGCGGACGACGATCCGGTCGGCCGGCCGGGTCGCCAGCGCGTCGATGGCGGTGTGACGACAGGGCCGGTGTACGACGGGTCGGCCGGCGTCGCAGGCCGTCGCGTCGACGACGAGTGTCTCGTCCTCGACCGTCGTCACGCAGTCACACTCGGCGGCGTCGGTACCGTCGTTGGCCGACCGTCGCCAGAGGCTCACGACGCACCTCCGTCGGTCGTCCCGCCCGGGGTGTGCTCGCTGACGACGACGACCCGCCGGCCGTCCACCGTCGTGAGCCGCAGTACGAGGCGGTGCGGTCCCGGCTCGCGCAACACGAGTGGACCGCCGCGGGTCCGGACCGGAACGTCGAGGAGCAGTCGTCGCTCCCGGCCGCCGGCCACGCGGTACCGGACGACACCGCGCTCTGGGGGCTGGACGACAGGTCCGTCCGGCGGTCCGCCGACGGCGACGTAGGCGACGCCCGCGCCGGTCCACGAGCGCGACGGTAGCGACAGCGTCACGGTTCGGCGGGCACCGGGACCGGGAGCGTCCTCGTCGGTCGCGAGCAGCGAGGCGGCCGCACGCTCAAGGGTCGCCGCGTCACCCGTCACGGCGGCGGCCGCGGTGCTCTGGCGGGCGTCTTCGACCGCCGGCAGGGTGGTCGCCACGAGAACGGTCGCGAGTGCGACGGCGAAGACCACGCGAAGCACGTGTCACAGCGCCTCGCGGAGACGGTCGAGGAGGCCACGTTCCTCGTCCTCGACGCGTGTCGGCGGGTCCGGAACACCCCACGGCTGTGCCCGGTCCACGTCCATCTCGTCGGGCCAAGCGGGGTCGGTGTCGGTCCCGCGGCGGTCGGCGGCGGTCGTCCGCGAGGACCTCCCCGTCACTCGCGGACGGTCGGACCGCCGGTTCGTCCGGTCCGTGGCGTCCGCCGGGTGGTCGGGCGAGCGCGTTCCCCGCGTCCCCGGTTGTGGTCGCCCGTCGGGACGGTGCTGGTGGTCGGTGGCATCGGACACGTCGGTGCCGTTCGGACGACGGGCGCGGGCGCTCGCCTCGCCGGCAGACCCGTCCTCGTCGGCACGGTACCAGTCCCAGTCGAACGTCTCGTCGGTCGCCGGTGCGTCGGCGGTGCGCGCGTCGGGAGCGACGGCCTCGTCGCCGTGTGTCGTCGCGTCGTCGCGACCGACGTATCCCCTGAGTGCCCGGACCGACGCCTCGAGTTCCGCGACACGTCGTTCGAGTGCCTCCGTCTCGCTCTCGACGCCGTCGAGTCTGTCGGTCAGGTCGGCGGCGTCGGCGAGGTCGGCGACCGCTCGATCTCCGTCCGTGACTGCGCGTTCGACGGCGTCGAGTCGGCGCCGCAGATCCTCACTCATGTGCCGCGGTGGTCGCGCTATCGCACTTGAACGCGAGGGACGTCGGGACGCAGAGAGAACGAGATCAGTTGCCAGCGACGAGTGACCCGCCGTCGAAGGTGGCCCGCGGGAACTCGACTTCCATCAGGTCGAGGATGGTGGGGGTGATGTCGAGGAGGTCAACGTCGTCCGGAATCGCGAGGGTGTCGTCGTCCGTGATGAGCGTCGCGTCGTGGAAGGAGTGCATCCCGTTGCGGGGACCGTCCGGGTCGAACACCCGGTCCTTGTCTGAGAAGCCGGACTTCAGGTCGAAGCCGTCGTTCGGGAGGACGACGAGGTCCGGGGCGATGTCCACGTGGTCGCCACGGAACGCGTCCGGTTTCTCGACGACCCGTTCGGCGACGGGCGTTCCGTCGGGACCCTCGAAGTTCTCGAGCATCGTCTTGAGCTCCGCGACGGTCTCGTCGTACTCGTTCTCGGGGACGGAGCCGCGGGGTTCGCGGTCCTCGAGGTTGACGTAGAACCGGCCAGGGATGAACGAGTAGGCCCGCGTCTCGTCGGCGATGTCGCCGAGTGACTCGTGGTCGTCGGTCTGGTAGGAGAGCCACCCCTGTTCGCGGAGCCACTGGTTGCAGTTGACCTCGAACTCCTCGGTGGTGAAGCCGTGGTCGCTGGCGACGATGGTGGTCACGTCGTCGGGAAGCGAGTGCCAGAGGTCGCCGACGTACTCGTCCACCGTCGCGTAGAAGTCGAGGAAGGCGTCGGCGTTGTCTCCGCCGTGCTCGTAGTCGCGGAATGCGAAGTGGTTGACGCGGTCGGTCGTCATGAAGACGCCGAAGAAGAGGTCCCAGTCGCCGGCCGCGACGTAGTGGTCGAAGGCCTCGTGGCGCTTCTGTAGTGTCTCGTTGGCGTTCTCGAAGAACTCGGTCTTGTCCTCTTTGTGCCCGAGTTTGGCGTTCACGTCGAGGCGGTAGCCGATGCTCGACAGGTACGAGCGGAGTTCCTCGGGTTCGGCTGCCTTGTCGAGACTGGGCGAGAGGAAGCCCGAGGCCATCCGCTGGACGTCACGCTGCGGGGGGAACGTGACCGGCACGTTCAGGACGGTGGCGTCGCGGTCCTCGGACTCGACCCGGTCCCAGACGCGGTCGGCCTGGACGTCCGTGCGCGAGGGGACGTACGTCTCGTAGGAGCCGACCTCGCGGTCCTGAAAGCCGTACACGCCGGTCTCGCCCGGGTTGCGGCCCGTCGTGAGCGCCGGCCAGCAGGCGCTCGACTCGGGCGGGACGATGCTGCTTATCGGGCCGGCAGTGCCCGCGTCGGCCATCTCCGTGAGGTTCGGAAAGACCTCGGGATTGTCGGCGATCAGACGGTACGGAACGCCGTCAATGCCGAAAAAAGCGACCCGCGGCGCGTCACCGCCCCGCAGACGATCGAACAGACCCATATCGTCCGTTCCGAGGGAGGGGAAAAGAACCTTGGCTTGTCCGTCCGCCGACACGGACCGTCGCCGGGTGTCGCGACCGCGAGTCGGCCCACGGGCCGCTCTCTCCGGAGGTCCGTTCCGCGCTACTGCTCCGTCTCGTCCCGTCGCGGCGCGGGCACCACAGTCGGGTGCGCGATGCCGACGGGTGTCGGGGCGGCGTCGGACCGGTCACGGTCGCCGTCGTCGTCGGGGGCGCGGTCGTCGTCTCGCGGGGCGGTTGCCATCACGCGTCACTCCGGTCGCGAGACACAAGAGATTACCCATGCTCATAACTCATGGCCGACGAGGGCGCCATGAGCCGGGTGCATTAGCCGAACTGTTCGTCGTAGAGGTCCCGTGCGTGTTCGATGGCGTCGTGGGCGGCGTCCCGGCCCTCGAAGCCAAGCGTCTCCGTCTCTTTGCCCGCCTCGAGGTTCTTGTACGTCTCGAAGAACTCGCTTATCTCGGCCTGCTGTTGCTCGGTGAGGTCTTCGAGGTCCTGCACGTGGTCGTAGCGGGGGTCCTCGCTGGGAACGGCGATGACCTTGTCGTCTTTCTCGCCGTCGTCGTCCATCCGCATCAGTGCGACCGGACGGGCCTCGATGACACACCCGGGGAACGTGGCGTCCTCGACGAGAACGAGGACGTCGAACGGGTCCTCGTCGTCGTAGTACGATCGGGGGATGAAGCCGTAGTCACTCGGGTAGTGGACGTTCGAGTGCAGGACGCGGTCGAGGACGACGCCCGGGACGTCCTTGTCGTACTCGTACTTGTTGCGCTCACCCTTGAGGCACTCCACGACTGCGTATATCTCCTCTGGCGGGTTCGGCCCAGTCTCGAGGTCCTCCCACAGGTTCACCATGACGCCCGCCACCTCGGGGAAAACGAGTAAAGTCCTTTCGACACCGCGACGGCCGGCCCCACCCGTCCGGGCGGACCGGGAGTGGTGCGGGTCGGCGTGACAGTTTCCTACGCTACTGGTCGGAACTGTCCATCGGGCCCGCCGAAGGGAGACGATATATCCGAATATAGATAGGAAACCACGGTCGTGTGGTGTCGGCGGAAATCCGGACGGTTGCCCGCGATCGTGGTGATCCAGATCCGAGTAAATGCTTGGGTGCCCATGTTTCGTCTTTACTCGTTGCCGAGTCTTATCGCAGATTGGTAATACTTATCCCCGCCGACCGGATATTGAGACTACATGTCTGAAGCACAGACGTCGGCCACGGTCGACGAACAGACGGTCCGCGACCTGACTGCCTTCCAGCGCAACATCCTCGTCATCCTCACCGAGGAGCCGATGTACGGTCTCGCCGTGAAGCGCGAACTGGAAGCGTACTACGGCACCGAGGTGAACCACGGTCGTCTCTACCCCAACCTGGACGAACTCGTCGAGCTCGGTCTCGTCGAGAAGAGCGAACTCGACAAGCGCACCAACCAGTACGAGCTCACCGACACCGGCTTCCAAGCCGTCCTCGACCAGATCGAGTGGGCGGTCGGGAAGGTGAGCACCGACGACGACCGTGCAGCGGCCGTCGCCGACATCGTCGACCGCCACTACTGAACTGCGAGTCCGGAACTACGACTTCGGGTCCGTTACGTCCGGTGACCAGTCGCCGACGTCCGGAAGCGGCCGCTCGGCCGCCTCGAACACGAGTTCGACGGAGCGACCGACGACGCTCTCCTGTTCGGCCGTCGGCCACGCGTTCCGCGGGAAGTACTCCCCGAGGAACTCCCTGAGTTCCGCGCCGCTCGCCTGTTCTATCGGCTTCGCGTAGTGGTTACTCATGAACGCCGCCAGCGCCGCGGCGTTGTCGCCGTGGACCTCGCCGTGGTCGGCACGCACCTGCGCCGCGAGGTCGCGGTTGTGTTCGTCCACGGCCGCCCACTCCTCGGGGTCGCCTGGACCCGACAGCGACCGCTCGATGGCCCGATTGACGTCGGCGATGCGGTCGCGAACGACGGTGCCGTCCTCGACCCACTCCGCCGGATGGAGGACGAGTGTCTCGCCCTCGTCGTCCCGGCGGACCCGGGCGACGAAGTCGTACTCCCCGATCAGTCGCCGGCGCTCGCGCTCGTAGGCCGCTCGCTCGTCCGGGTCCGTCGTCTCGCGGGCCAGTCTGCTCAGTCGCTCTGCCTCCTGGATCACGTCTGGCGGCACCTCGGCCGTCGCGTCGGGGTCGTCGCCGTCCTCGGTCAAGTCGTGGTCGTCTGCGTCGCTCATGGGAGTCGGTACGCGGCGGGGCGGGTCGTCGCTTACGGTTCGTCGAGTGCCTCGTTGGCGAGTCGGTCGGCACGCTCGTTCACCGACCGGGGGACGTGTTCGAGCGACCACTCGTCGAACTCCGCGAGCAGTTCCCGGACGGTCACGCGGCGCTCGCGGAGGTCGGGGTCGTTCGTGTCGTACTCGCCGCGGACCTGCCGTACTATCAGTTCGGAGTCGCCGCGGACGTCCACGCGGGCGAAGCCGAGGTCGGCCGCGGCCTCGAGTGCGCGAATCAGCGCCTCGTACTCCGCGCGGTTGTTCGTCGCGCGACCGATCCGCTCGCCGCCCTCGTCCACGACGCCGTCGCTGCTGACGACTGCCCACCCGACGGCGGCGGGACCGGGGTTGCCGCGGGCGGCCCCGTCGAAGTACACGTGAGCCCGCTCCGCGGTCGCGTCGGTCACGCCTGCGCCGCGGAGGAGTCGCTCGATGGCGCCGGGGTCCGACCCCTGGACGACCACCTTACCGTCGTAGGCGACCGCGGTCGCGTCCCCGTGACTGGCGCGCCACCGCTCGTGGTCGGTGTTGCCCGCCTCGACGGCGACGCCCGCGTCCTCGAGCGTCTCCCGCGCGGCCGCGACGTCGCACTCGATGACCGGCACGAGCGGCCCTGATCGCCCGCGGGCAATACGTCTGTCGGGCCGACGGAGCGGCCGACACGGTTATAAACGTCCCTCGGTAACGCCTGACAGACCCCGCCGAGCGGCCGTGTGACGGCCGTCAGACGGGCCGACGCCTCCGACTCCCAGCCGCGGCACCGCTCGGACGACCGGACACGTCGCCGTGAGGGCCGAAACACTCTTGTATTCCGATTCTACTACCGTAAAAATGCGATGACACGGCCCACGCGGCAGCGAGAGCGAGAGACGGAGGCATCCGAACGCGAGAGTGAGGACGAGAGCGTTCGGGAGTGTCCGGAGTGCAACTCCGACAACCTCGTCAAGAGCTCGGACCGGGGGGAGCTCGTCTGTGAGGACTGTGGTCTGGTCGTGGAGGAAGAGAAGATCGATCCGGGACCGGAGTGGCGAGCGTTCAACCACCAGGAACGCCAAGAGAAG
>CAZEIO010000009.1:0-22489 GCA_964512525.1 uncultured Halobacteriales archaeon | reverse complement strand
CGCGTTTGAGGGCACAGCCCGTTATCAACGCGCTCTCACCTACGTCGAAGCCGATATACGTCTCATCGTCCGAGTCGGTCGGGTCTTCGACCGCGTACTCAACGGTGACGTGTAACTCCCACGACGTTCGGTGTCGCTGCAGTCTGATTTCGCCGGGATCTACCCCATCGTCGGTCAACAGGTCGTTCCACAGCGACTCCTGCGCTGGACTGATACGCAGTGGAATCCAGAAATTCGTCCCGCGACCGGGTTGAGGGACCTGCCACACGTAGCCATACTCGCGCTCGTCGGAGTAATCGAACGTCGCCGCACGGTTGACGAGTCGAAGCGGATGCTCGTCGTCCAACTCCTCGGCGTTGTACGTCGAGCGGAGTTTCGGGACGTACGATTTGAGCGCGTCTTTAGCCTGATACGGCAGGTCGTACGGCGTCACGATGTTGTTGACGGCAGACATCGTGTTCGCCCCGGCATCGAAGGCGTCCTGGAGTGCGTCGCGGTAGGTGTCCAAGAGACGTTGTAGGCGTTGCTCTTTGCCCGTGGTGGGCGTGGCGAGCGTCGCCTGTAGCGTCTTCGTCACCGTCTCGGACACAATGCTACAATAGTATTAGTCAAAGTTAACACCGTCGGTCATAAACCGTGAGACGTGAAGAACATCAACATCGAAGTAGATCAAAAACAGTACGAGTCGCTGAAAGCCACAAAAAAGCGTCACGGCCTGACGTGGCGCGGGATGCTACTCCACGCACAACGGGAGTTGGAGTCCGACCCGGCCACCGAGTAGCGGATGGTCAGCACCATGTCGCATTCCCTCCCGGCCTGAAGGCCGGGATTCCCTGCTTGTAGAAGATGGACATCTACAGATGAGCAAGGCGAGTGCCTCGGGGCTTACCCCCGAGGGTGAAGCCGACCCGAGTGGTTATTAAACAACACTTCGTACTGATGTGTAGCGGCCGTGACGGATATTGAAGACCTCAATATGAAGCGGTCGTTTGGACGTTTGGAAATGCGACACCTCTCAACACCCGCGCCGTTGGCGTGGTGCGACGGGTGTTGTCGGGTCGTGGTGGAGCGGCCGACCCTCACGGACACACGCGGCGTGTTCGGGTGTGAATTCCAGCCGACCCCTCCAACGCGGGGAAGGTCGAGGGGAATTAAATTCGCCTGCTGGGTGTGGTGCAGACCCAAAACGGCGAAGCCTCGGGGCTTGTCCCCGAGGTACTTCACTTCTGTGGCTCCATCCGGGGTGGCCGCTCCGACCGGGCGCTGTATGCCGACATCATCGACAACCTCCGGGAGCACGGCACCGTCCTGACCGAACACGTCGGTTCTGTGGACGTCGAGACGGAGGAGATGGACGTCTCCGACCGCGAGATTCACGACCAGGACGTGGCCTGGCTCCGGCGTGCCGACGCCGTCGTGGCCGAGGTGACGACACCCAGCCTCGGCGTCGGCTACGAACTCGGACTGGCGACGGAGCAGGGAACGCCGGTGCTCGCGCTGTACCGGCCGGCGAGCGACCACGCCCTCTCGGCGATGGTCCGGGGGAATCCCGCGGTGACGGTGGTCGAGTACGAGGACGTCGCCGCGGTCGCTCCGGACCTGCGGACGTTCCTGAACGCCCACCAGCCCTGACGTCTGACGCCACCTGTCGGCCGACGTGATTTTAAGGCCCAGCGTCGAATCCGGTCGCACGACCGACTATGGCCGACCCAGACGGCACGGTACGGGTCCTCCACGTTGACGACGACCCGCAGTTCGCCGACCTCGTGGAGACGTGCCTCCGTCGCGAGAGCGAGCGGTTCGAGGTCCGCCACGTCACCGACGTCGAGCAGGCGTGGGAGTACCTCGCGGAGCCGGCGGTGGACTGCATCGTCTCCGACTACAACATGCCCGGCACGGACGGCATCGAGTTCCTCGAGGCCGTCCGAGAGACGTACCCCGACCTGCCGTTCATCCTCTTCACCGGGCAGGGGTCCGAGGCGGTGGCGAGTGACGCCATCTCGGCGGGCGCGACCGACTACCTGCAGAAGAACCCCGGCACCAGCCAGTTCGAACTGCTGGCGAACCGAATCGAGAACGCCGTCTCCCAGCACCGGGCAGCCGAGACCGAACGCCGACTCCGCGAGTTGACGGAGACGACCGACGGCGTCCTCTACATCTTCGACGCCGACTGGAGCGAGACGCTGTTCGTCAACTCGGCGTACGAGACGGTGTTCGGCCGGTCGGCCGACCGACTGCGGGATGACTCGACGGACTTCCTCGCCGCGGTCCACCCGGACGACCGGCCGGCGGTCCTCGACGCGATGGACCGGGTGTCGGACGGCGAGACGATCACGATGGACTTCCGGGTCGTCCACGACACCAGAGACCAGACGGCACCCGACGAACGGACGCCGACGGCGGACGGGTCCGACGACGGCGTCGCCCGGTGGGTCTCGGTTCGGACCGAACCGGTGTTCGACGACGGCGAGGTCGAACGCGTCATCGGCTTCGCCCGCGACGTGACGGAGCGCAAGCGAAAGCAACGCCGCGTCGCCCGCGAGCGCGACCGACTGTCTGCCATCTTCGAGGCCATCCCCGAGGCCGTCGTCCACGTACGCTTCGAGGACGACCGGGCACTCATCCAGAACGTCAACACGGCGTTTCGGGAGACGTTCGGCCAGGACGGGACGGACCTCGAGGGGCGAGCGCTCGAGGAAGTCGTTGTTCCGGAGGACGACCGCGATGAGGCGCGCAACATCAACCGCGCGGTGCAGTCTAACGGCTTCATCGAGCGGGAGGTGCAGCGGATCACCGACGACGGACCGCGGACATTCCTCCTGCGGGCGAACATCGTCGAGTTCCCCGACGGCACGGTCGAGGGACTCGGGACGTACATCGACATCACCGAGCGAAAACGGCGCGAACAGGACCTGCACACGCGGTCGAAGGCCATCGAGTCCGCCATCGACGGCATGGCTATCCTCGACGACGAGGGGTGCTACGAGGTCGTCAACCAGGCCCACGCCGACGTGTACGGCTACGACGACCCGGCGGCCCTCGTGGGCGAGTCCTGGCGAACCTGCTACGACGACGACGAGGTCGAGCGTCTGGAGACCTCCGTGATGCCGACGCTGTACGAGACGGGCTACTGGCGGGGCGAGGCGACGGGCCTCCGCGCCGACGGCACCACCTTCCCGCAGGAACTCTCGCTGAGCGTCACCGACGAGGGAGGCATCATCTGCGTGGTCCGCGACGTGAGCGAGCGAAAGAGTCGCGAGCAGGAACTCCGTCGCTACGAGACCATCATCGAGACGTCGGGCGACCCCGTGTACACGCTGGACACCGACGGCCAGTTAACCTACGTCAACGACGCCCTCGTGGCGCTAACCGGCTACGACCGGGAAGAACTCCTCGGCGCCCACGCCTCGCTGGTGACCGACGAGGACGACCTGGACAGGGCCGAGGACCTCATCGGCCGACTGGTCAGCGGCGAGACGTCGGCCGACGACGGCACAATCGAGATGAGCGTCGTGACCGCAGACGGCGACTGTGTGCCCTGCGAGAACCACATCGGCGTCCTCCCGTCGGAAGGTGACTTCCGGGGCACCGTCGGCGTTCTCCGTGACGTCACCGAGCGAGTCGAGCGGGAGCGAGAACTCGAGGCCCAGAACGAGCGCCTCGATCGGTTCGTCAGCGTCGTCAGTCACGACCTCCGGACGCCGCTCGAACTCGCAAACGCACGGCTGGAACTCCTGGAACGCGACCTCGCGGCCGACAGCGGAACCGCCGACGTCGCGGAACACGTTGACCACCTCGCCGACGCCCACGACAGGATGGCGACGCTCATCGACGACCTCCTGACGCTCACCCGCGAGGGCGACCGTATCGAGGAGCCACGCCCGGTGAGCCTCTCCCGGGCCGCAGAGCGGTGCTGGCGAACCATCGAGACGGGTGAGTCCACGCTCGTCGCCGACACCGACCGCCGCATCGCGGCCGACCCCGACCGCTTCCGACAGTTACTGGAGAACCTCGTGCGGAACGCGGTCGAACACGGCGGCGATGATGTCACCGTCACCATCGGCGACCTCGACGACGGCTTCTACGTCGAGGACGACGGTCCCGGTATTCCGCCCGAAGAGCGTGACGTGGTCTTCGAGATGGGCCACTCCACGAGCGACGCCGGCACTGGCTTCGGGCTCTCTATCGTCGCCGAGATAGCGGAGGGCCACGGCTGGTCGGTTCGGGTCGCAGAGAGCGAGCGTGGTGGTGCCCGCTTCGAGTTCACCGGCGTCGAGGCCGTCGATGACGGCGCAGAGCCGACTCACGTCGCCGACCGGGCGAGCGACGCACGCGGCGAAGAACGGGAGGCCGAGGAGGACTGACGACCGTCGGTGGTCAGGTGACCTCTCCCTCCGGCGCGTCGTACGCCTCGTACGCGCCGTCGGCGACGACACGCCGGCAGCCCTCGACGGTGTCGTACACGTCCTCGAACGACGTGTACAGGGGGGCGGGCGCGACCCGGACGACGTCCGGGGGGCGAAAGTCGGTGACGACGCCGCGGTCGCGGAGTGCCTCGCTGATCCGTGCGCCCTCGGGGTGTTCGAGGGCGACGTGACCGCCTCGACTCGCCGGGTCTCGCGGTGACCCGACGGCGTAGCCGACCTCCGAGAGGCGGTCGTCGGCGAGGGCTATCAGGTACTCCGTCAGCGCGACCGACTTCTCGCGGATGCGGTCGATACCCGCCTCGTGGATGACATCGAGGGCGCCGTACAGCGGTGCCGCCGAGAGTACGTTGACCGTCCCTATCTGGAAGGCGCCGGCGGACTCGGCGGGCGTGAACGTCGGTCGCATGTCGAACATCGTCTCCTTCTCGTGGCCCCACCACCCCGGGAGCCCCGGCATCGCGCCGAAGTGGTCCTCGGCGAGGTAGAGGCCGGCCACCGCCCCGGGACCGGCGTTGCAGTACTTGTAGTGACACCAGACGGCGAAGTCGGCCCCGGCGGCCCGCAGTTCGTGCGGGACGACGCCGACGGAGTGTGCGAGGTCGAACCCCGCGTAGGCGCCGTGGTCGTGGGCCGCCCGCGCCAGTCGCTCGAGGTCGAACAACTGGCCGCTGCGGTACAGCACCGACGGGAAAAAGAGGACGCCGACGTCTCGTTCCGCGAGTGCCGTCTCGACGGCCGCCTCGTCGATGGTCCGACCGTCCTCGCTCTCGACGACGTGGAGGTGTTCGTCCGGGTCGTACCCTCGCGCCCGCAACTGGGCGCGGATAGCGTAGTGGTCGGTCGGGAAGTCGAGACCGTTGACCAGTACTCCCGGCGAGTCTGCCTTCTCTATGAACGTCCCGAGCAGGGAGTGGATGTTGACCGTCGTGGCGTTCGCGGCACACACCTCCGGCCCCTCGGCACCGACGAGCGGTGCCAGCCGGTTCCCGAGGTCCTCGCCGTAGTGCCACCAGTCCGGGTCGGCCTCCGTCCACGCCTCGATGCCGAGGTCGCGCCACTGTCGCATCGCTCGCTCGACGGCCGCGGCAGCCTCGTCGCTGACCGGCCCGAGCGAGTTCCCGTCCATGTACTGCGCTGCGGGCACGTCGAAGCGGTCGGCAAAGGGTGCGAGCGGGTCGGCCGCGTCGCGCTCTCGTGCGTCCTCGCGAGTGAACTTCGTCATTCGGTACCGACCACTCCGGGCGCCCACCACGTCGCTCTTTGGGTGTCGGCGTGTCGGCTCAGACCAACCGCTCGACGCCCCGAATCTCGAAACGGGCGCCGCCGGCCGCGCTCTCGCCGATCGAGAGCGTCCAGTCGTGTGCGTCCGCGACCGCCTCGACGATTCGCAGGCCGAAGCCCGTCCCGTCGGTGTTGGTGCTGAAGCCGGCGTCGGTCACGCGGTCGCGGTCCTCCGGCGGGATGCCGGGACCGTCGTCCTCGACGTAGAAGCCGTCGTCGAGGTCGCCGATGGTGACGGTGACATCATCGCCGCCGTGTTCCACGGCGTTTCGAAGCAGGTTCTCCAGCAACTGGCGCAGTCGGCTCGGGTTGGCCCGTATCCGTCCGGTCGCCTCGTTCGACAGCGTCACCGCCTCGTCGCCGACGGCCCCCCAGCAGTCCGTGATCACCTCCTGCAGGTTCACCGCGACGACGTCGTCGGCATCTGCCCCCTCGCGGGCCAGCGTGAGGAGGTCGTCGATGAGGGTGACCATCCGGTCGTGGGCGTCCGCCACCTCGTCGAGGTGGTCGCTGTCGCACTCTCGTCTGGCGAGCTCGAGTGCGGCGTCGGCGGCGGCGAGTGGATTTCGTAGGTCGTGGCTGACGACGCTCGCGAACTCCTCGAGGCGCTCGTTCTGGGCCTCGAGTTCTCGCTCCCGCTCGACTTGTTCTGTGATGTCCACGACGGCCCCCCGCAGCGTGACCACTTCGCCGTCCTCAACGGTCGGCACGCCCTGGATGCGGAACCAGCGTTGCTCGTCGTCCTCGGAGTGATACCGGGCCTCGATCTCGAAGGACTCCCCCGACTCCATGGCGGACGTGACGGCCGCTTCGACGCGGTCTCGGTCCTCGGGATGGTAAACGTCGAGTGCCTCCTCTAGCGGCGGTTCCTCGTCAGATTCCCACCCGAGCATCTCGAAGAGGTGGCCCGTCCAGAACACCTCCTGAGTATCGACGTCCACCTCCCAGCCGCCCACGTCGGCCACCGCCTCGGCCCGGGCGAGCAGTTCCTGCAGTTGCCTGAGTTCGGCCTCCCGACGCCTGCGCTCGTCGATAGGCCGCGTGACCACCACGTGGCCGTCGAGCGCCGAGTCGTCGTTGGTGCGGATCTGTGACTCGACCCAGACCCAGTGGCCGTCGGCGTGTCGAAAGCGGAGTTCTGTCGTGGCGGTGCTCTCCGTCTGACCGCCTTCTCTCGTCGCCTCGAGGACGTCCGCCAGGGTCGCCAGTGCCTCGTCGCGGTCCTCGGGGTGGACGTACTCGAGGACGTTCTCGCCGAGGAGTTGGTCCTGCGAGTAGCCGAACGTCCGCTCGACTGACGGGCTCTCGTACTGTATGACACCCGCGTCGTCGATGACTTTCACGACGTCGGCTATCTCGCCGAGGAGTGCCTCGTAGTCCTGGACCGCGACCCCGCTCATTACCAGCACTACGCCGGACCCAGTATTAAACTGTGCGGCCGGTTGTCCGGATTTCACTCGGTCGCCCAGTCGGGGTTCGGCCGGGGCGGACTGAACACGTCCACGCCCTGCACCGGGACGTCGCCGCGGTTCTCAGCGCCGTGGACCTCGTGACTCGCGAGGTCGAACGACTCGCCCGGGCCGACCGTCACCTCGTCGTCCTCGAGTAGGAAGGTCAACTCGCCCTCGTACACGAAGCCGGCCTGTTCGTGGTGGTGGTCGTGGGCGGGCACCGCGGCGCCCGGTTCGATAGTGAAGTGCTGAATGCTCATGTTCTCGCCGGTCACCAGCTGCGAGAGGTGAACGCTCTCGACTGCCTCGACGTCCGTGGCTGGGTCATGGGCCGCGTGTTCCATGTGGAGACGACCGTGGGGCGTCAATATAAATGTGGACGGGAGACGACCACCGCTGTGGTACGCGGTAACCGCCACGCGAGACGGTCAGGGTGGGTGACATCTCGATGCCGAAACGGATTTCAAGCCGTCACCCACATATTCATAAACCCTCGATGTTCCACTCGGCTCTTCTCCGCCTCGCGTACCTCGTGGGATTCGGTCTGGCGGGGGCGGCGTGCCTGCTGAGTTTACGGGGAGTGAGCAAGGTCGCGGGGCCGGACGCACGCCGGGGGCTGTTCGCGCTGCTACTTCTCTCCGGAGCGTGGGCGCTGACGCACGTCGGGTGGCTCATCAGTGCCGACTACACGGTCGGTGTCACCTTCTACACGCTGGGTCTGGTCGTCGGCCTGGCGACGGTCGGCGCGTGGCTGTACTTCTGCTCGGCGTACACCGGCAACGACTACCACCGCCGCCGGGCAGTCCGCCTGACGGCCGTCGTCGCGTACGCGGCCATCGTCGCCGTCAAACTCACAAACGGGCTCCACGGCTGGTACTTCGTGGCGTCGGTCACCGCCGAGCCGTTCCGTCACGTCGGCATCCAACTCGACCTGTTTCACTGGATCGTGACTGGACTCGCCTACTCCGCGTCGGCGGTCGGCTTCTACCTCCTCTACGACATGCTGGACCAGTCGCATTCGGACCCGTGGACGCTCGGTCTGCCCATCGCGGCGACGGCCGCGCCGGTAGTCATCTACCTCCTCAGTTTCGGGACCAGTTCGGTCGTGACGCTGCACTACGAGCCACTCGGCGTCGCCGTCTTCGCCGTCGCCACGCTGTACGTGGTGGACGAGGAGTTCGTCGCCGTCCCCCGGTTCTGGCGCAACCAGGTCATCGAGACGATCAACGACGTCGTCGTCCTCCTCGGCCCGGACGGTGAGATTCGCGACACCAACCGGGCGGCCGTAGAGGCGTTCCCACAGTTCCAGGGGGCAGTCGGACAGACGCTCGACCGGACGGTGCCCGAACTCGCGGAGACGGCGACGACCGACGGCGGCGTCGTGAGCGTCGAGCGCGAGGACGGCGGCACGAAGTATTACTTGCTCGACCGCACGACGCTGACCAGCGGCGACCTGGAGGTCGGACAGGCGATAGTGTGTACCGACGTGACCCGGGTCGAGCGGCAGCGCCGCGAGCTTCGCCGGCAGAACGACCAGTTCGACGACTTCGCCGAGGCCATCACGCACGAACTACGCAACACGCTGACCATCGCCGACGGCTACCTCGACCTGGTCGCCGGTCGCGTTGAGGACACGGACGAGGACGACGAACTCGCGGCCGCCACCGAACAGGTCGGTGCTGCCCTCGACCGGATGAACCGCATCGTGGACGACCTCTCGACGCTGGCGCAGTACGGCCAGACGCTCGACGAGGTCGGGACCGTCTCGCTCGACGAGGCCGTCCGGGCCGCCGAGGCGTCGGCAGACACGGACGTCGTCACTGTGGAGGTGGGCGGCGACGACGTCACCCTCGCCGCCGAGGAGTCGCGCCTGGTACAACTGTTCCGGACGGCCATCGAGTTCACCGCCCTCTACGGCTCGACCCGGCTACTCGTCGAACCTACCGACAGCGGCTTCGCGATGGTCGTGGACGGCCCGCCGCTCCCTCCAGGCCAGGTGGAGAGTGCCTTCGAGTACGGCGAGGCGGTGCCCTCGGCCGAGACGGGAATGCTCCTGCCGACGATAGACACCCTCTCCCGGGTCCACGGCTGGACGGTGGACGTGGACCGCTCCTACACGGACGGCGTCCGCCTCAAGATCACCGGACCAGATTTCGGCGACTCCGGCCTCGACACGGACGCAGACACCGACCCGGACACCGGTCCCGGCGCCGACTCCGCGACTGCCCCCGAGTCCGGCGCTGGAACGGAGCCGGCCACGGACGCCGGGGACGACGCCGAGGCCGACACCGACACCGCGACCAGCTGACGCCGCCGCCGGACGGATGCCAGCCTCTTAGTGGACCGGCGGTGACGTGCCGACGATGGCGGACCGCCGAGCACCCCTCGACCCCGACGTCGCCGCCCTCGCCGACGAGTGGACCCGCGAGGGCATCCCCGAGTGGCACGAACTGTCGCTCGACCGCGCCCGCACCCTCGAGGACGAACTGTTTACTCCCGAGGACCCGCCGCCGGTCGCCACGACCCGCGACCTCGCCTTCGACGGTCCCGCCGGGTCGGTGCCCGTCCGTCTCTACCGCGACGCCGAGCCGCCGGCTCCGGCGGTCGTCTGGTACCACGGCGGCGGGTGGACGCTCGGGACCCTCGACTCGACGGACGACATCTGCCGGCGAATCGCTCGCCGGGGAGACTGTGCCGTCCTGTCGGTGGACTACCGCCTCGCGCCGGAAAACCCGTTCCCGGCGGCACTCGACGACGCCGTCGCCGCACTCCGGTGGACCGCGGACGTTGCCCCCCGACTCGGTATCGACGGCGACCGCCTCTCGGTCGGGGGCACCAGTGCCGGGGGCAACCTCGCCGCAGCGACGGCCCTCCGCGCTCGCGACGAACTCGACGGCGACCCGGCGCTGCCGGACCTCGACGGCCAACTGCTCGCCTATCCGGTCCTCGACGCCTCGATGGACACCCCCTCGTACCGAGAACCGGCGGAGGTACCCTTCCTCACCCGCGAGGCGATGTCGTGGTTCTGGGACAACTACTGCCCGAGTCCGGTCCAGCGAGCGAACCCGTACGCGTCGCCGGCCGCCGCCGACCTGTCCGGACTCTCGCCGGCGACCGTCGTCACCGCCGGCCACGACCCCCTGCGCGACGAGGGCATCGCGTACGCCGACCGGCTCGCGGCCGCCGGCGTCCCCGTTGACACCGTCCACGAACCGTCGCTCGCTCACGGCTTCCTGAGCATGGTTGACGAGGCTCCGGCCGGCGACGACGCACTGACGACGCTGTCGGGCGGGGTCCGCGATCCCCCGAGTTGAGGGCCGGTGCCCTCCGCAACCACGAGTCCATCTCGACCGCCACTCCGTCGAACGCCCGTCTCGATGCGAAAGGCCGTTTAGCCTCAGGCACCGACGGCGGCGCGTGGAGTCGCCCTACGAGGTACTGGGGGTCGAACGGGACGCCGACGACGAGGCGGTAGTCCGGGCGTACCGGCGCCGTGTGAAGGAGGCCCACCCCGACGCCGGCGGCTCCGTCGAGGAGTTCCGCCGGGTCCGAGACGCGTACGAGGCGGTCGTCGCCGGCGAGGTGCCCACGACGCCGGCGACACTCGACGAGGAGACCGCCGGCGAAGACGCCTCGGACGGGGGCGGTGCTGCGGTCGATGGGACCGACGCACACGCCGGCGGCGAGGGCGACCGCCCACGCGGACGGCCAGCGGGGTCGCGAGCACCCGGCGTGGGTGGCGGGGCCGCGTCGGGCCGTCAGACGACCCCGGACGACGGTCCGGACCAGTGCCGCGTGGAGTTCCTGAACTACGCCGCCGTCGAGGACCGTGGCTGGACGCTGCGTGACGACGACCTCTTCGACCGGGCGGCCGCGGCCGACCTCGACCACGCCGACTACGGCCGGTTCGTCGCCGACACCGACGAGATGCTCTTAGAGGCCGCGGAGGCGCAGGGGTACGGCTGGCCCTTCGCCTGTCGCGGCGGGGCCTGCGCGAACTGTGCCGTCTTCCTCGCCGACGGCGCGGTGGAGACCACCGTTGACAACGTCCTCTCGGAGGAGGTGACCGACGCCGGCTTCCGCCTGTCCTGCATCTGCAAGCCGGCCGCCGAGCACCTCCGCGTCGTGTACAACGTCAAGCACCTGCCCGGTCTCGACGAGTTCCGCCTCCCCGCCACGCGCTTCGAGCGAGCGTGGAGCGACGACTGACGGCCCCAGCCGACACCGCCGTCGCCGTCACCCGGCGCGAAACCTATTGTCTCTCGCTCCGTAGTGCCGCCGTGACCGACGGCGACGGCACCACGACGCTCGACGTGGTGACGTGGAACCTCGACCGGCCCCCTGTCGCCCGCTTTCGCGAGCAACTCGACGCGCTCGCGACGGTCGGTCCCGACCTCCTCGCTCTGCAGGAACTCGGCCGCCGCACCAGCGAGCGCTGTCGCGACCTCCTCCAGTCGGCCGGCTACCCCCACGTCGTGATAGGCCGTACGGTCAGGGACCGCCGGCCCACCGCCACGGACGTCCTCCTCGCGAGTCGGCATCCACTCGAACCGCTCGACCCGCAGCCGTACGACGGTCCGCGGTCCCACCGCGTGGTCGCGGCCAAGGCTGGGACGCAGATGGGACCGGTCACCGTCCACGGCGTCCACGTCGTCCCCGGGAGCCAGGACGGGTGGACGAAGGCGCGGATGCTCGACGGACTCGTGGACGCCATGCGGGCGACGGACCCGGCGGACCCCGCAATCTTCTGTGGCGACTGCAACGCGCCGCGGGCGGAGCGTGACGGTACAATCGTGCCCTTCGAAGACCCGGCGGCTGGGGCCGCGGAGCGCCGACTCCTCGGACCGAACGCCGACCACGACCTCGTTGACGCCTACCGCGCCGTGGCGGGTGCGGACGAAGCCTACAGTTTCGAGACTGACGCCGGCGACCGCTACCGCTTCGACCACGTTCTCGCGAGTCCGGCCTTCGTCCCGAGTGCGGCGACCTACCGCCACGACTACGACGGCCTCTCCGACCACACGCCACTGCACGTGCAGTTAGTCGTAGGGGACGATTCGAGACCGCTCACGGCGGCTGAGTGAGTGTCTGCCGGCGGTCGGACCGTCTCTGGCGAGGGACGAGCGCTGGCCGATAAGGCTAAGACGACAGTCGTTTTCGATGAACTATGAGTGCGAGCGCGACGGGCAGACTGCTGGTCGGGGCTACTTGGTGGGTGGTCCGGGGGGTATTCCTCGGCCTCGCCGCCGTCGCGGGGGGTATCGTCTGGCTCCAGTTGGGCGTCCTCGAGGGGACACCGCTGGAGCGGGTCGGGGCGTACGCAGTCGGCGCCCTCTGCGGCGCCATCCTCGCCGACGCCGTCCTGGTCTTAGTGGGGGCCAGTCTCGACCGGACCGGCGTCCCGGGGCTGACGAACGGTATCGCTGCATCGGCCGTGGGCCTCGTCGGCCTGGTCGTGGCCGGCAATCCGGGACTGCTTGCCGGCATCTTCGTCGGAGCCGTCGTCGGCGACGCGGTCTGATCAAGAACCGAGTGGGTGTGCAGTTCGACCGCCAGTACGCCGTCGCGCCGGCGAAGCTAAGTGACAGCCGCGAGTACGACCACCGTGCAAATCGGTATCATCGGTACCGGCAGCGTCGGAACCGCACTCGCGACCGGACTCTCGACGGTCGGCCACGACGTCGTCCTCGGCTCCCGCACCCCCGAGATGACGAGCGTCGCGGACCTCCCCGTCGAGAGTCAGCGGGCAGCCGCCGAGACTGGCGAAGTGGTGGTCCTCGCGCTCCCGGCCGCCCCCGCTATTGACGTCGCGGCGGACCTCGCGTCCGTCCTCGCCGGGAAGCCGGTCCTCGACGCGGCCAACGAGTACCCGGAGCCGACCGCGGACCGGTCCCTCGCCGACCGCATCGCCGCGGCCGCACCCGAGGCCCACGTCGTCAAGGCGTTCAACACCATCGGCGCGAACCTGATGCGAGACCCCGTCGTGGAGGGCGAACGGGCGACGATGTTCCTCGCCGGCGACGACCCCACGGCGCTGGAGACGGCGGAGACCCTCGCGCGTGACCTCGGTTTCGACCCGCTCGTCGCCGGCGGTCTCTCGCGAGCCGACCATCTCGAAGACCTCGCCCGCCTGTGGATCCACCTCAGCCGCGACCACGGCCGCAACATCGCCTTCCGTTTGCTCCGGGAGTGAGGGCCGTCCCGCCCGGCGCCGTCTGGTCTTCAGCGGTCGCGAGGACCGACTCTCCGGTCGTCGCCGGTCACGTGGCCGAGCAACGCCGCGACGTCGATGCCGTCCACCAGGGCGGCGGCGTCCTCGTAGGGGGTCGGCCGGTCGGCGTCGGCGAACGACCGTTCGACGCCGGCGTGTCGCCGGACGGCGGCGACGAAGGCGCGCCGGACCGTCTCGTTCTCGAACAGTCCGTGGAGGTAGGTGCCCAGCACCCGGTCTGTCGCGGTGCTGCCGTCCTCGAGTGGGTCGGCGACCACCCGGTCTGCCGTGGCGGCGTGTCGCGTCCGGCCCATGTGTATCTCGTAGCCAGTCGCCGTTCCGCCGGCACCGGCTATCGGGCCGCTGCCCGTCACCTCGACGGTCACCTGGCGAACGCGCTTGTCCCGCCGGAACCGGGTCTCGACCGGCAGGAGACCGAGCCCCTCGACCGCCTCCCTGTCGCCGGTTCCCTCGACGTCTGCGTTCGTGATGCGTTCGCCGAGCATCTGGTAGCCGCCGCAGACCCCGACCACCGGCCCGTCGAACGACGACAGCGGATCCTCGAAGCCCGCCGCGCGGAGGGCGAGGAGGTCGTCCACGGTGTTTTTCGTCCCCGGCAGGAGGACGGCGTCCGCCGCACCGAGGTCGGCGTCCAGCGGGACGTACGCGACCCGGACGCCGGGCGTCCGCGAGAGCGGTTCGAGGTCGGTGAAGTTAGAGACGTGCGGCAGCCGCGGCACGGCCACGGTAACGCTCTCGTCCGCCGTCACGTCGTCCCGGTCCCCGCCGACGACGCGGCGCTTCTCTCCCGCCGGGAGCGAGAGGCTGTCCTCGGCCGGCAGACCGGGGTCGTCGTACGGCAGCACGTCCACGACCGGGACGCCGGTGCGTCGCTCCAGTTCTTCGATGCCGGGTGTCAGCACGGAGCGGTCGCCGCGGAACTTCGTGATGAGGGTGCCGGCGACGCGCTCTCTGACGTCGTCGGGCATCAGTTCGAGCGTGCCGTAGAGACTCGCGAAGACGCCGCCGCGTTCGATGTCGCCCACGAGCAACACGGCGGCGTCCGCGAACCGGGCCGTCTCGACGTTGGCGAGGTCCCTGTCGTGGAGGTTGATCTCGCCGAGACCGCCCGCCCCCTCCGCGACGACGACGTCGTACTGGTCGGCCAGTCTGCCGTGGGCCGCGACGGCCGCCTCGCGAGCGCGGTCCCAGTGGTCGTCGTAGTACGTCCCCGACTCGAAGTGGCCGACCGCCTCGCCGTCGAGGACCAGTTGACTCTCGCCGTCGCCGCGGGGCTTCAGCAGGACCGGGTTCGTGTCGGTCGTCGGCGCGATGCCCGCGGCACGTGCCTGGGCGTACTGCGAGACGCCGATCTCGCCCCAGCCGCCGTCCGGCGTCGCGACCGCGCGGGCGTTGTTGCTCATGTTCTGGGCCTTGAACGGCGCCACGGAGACGCCCTCCTCGGCCAGTCGCCGGCAGAGCCCCGCGACGACGGTGCTCTTGCCCACGTGACTCGCGGTCCCGGCGACGAGGAGTGTCCCCCGCATCAGAACTCCGTCCCCTTCCGGGCGCGGTGACCCGCGTCGAACGGGTGGCGCTCCTTCTCGACCCGGGAGACGAGGTCGGCGTGGTCGCGGACGTACTCCGGCGACTCGTGCCCGCCGGTCAGGACGAGTTCGAGACCCGGCGGCTTGTCGGTCACGAGTTCGACCACGTCGTCGGGGCTGACGAGGTCGCGATTCGCGGCGTACAGCACCTCGTCGAGGACGAGCATGTGCACGCCGTCGGTGGGCGGTGCCGTCGGGGGGATCGGTTCGTCGAGTGGGGCGTCTCTGGCGGCGTCGAGTAACTCCCGCACCCGCCGCAGACCACCCTGTGCTCGCGCGGCGTGGTCGTCCTCGTCGGACCCGTCGTGCAGACCGTGCCAGCCGTAGTGTCCGGAGTTCTCGTAGGTGAATCCCGGCATCGCCCGGATGGCGTTGTACTCGCCGCGGACGTCCTCGACGCTCGCCGCGCCGCCCTTCATGAACTGCACCATGTGGACCCGGTAGCCGTGTCCGGCGGCGCGAAAGCCCATCCCCATCGCGGCGGTGCTCTTTCCCTTGCCGTCGCCCCACCACACCTGCACGAGCCCGAACTCCTCGGGCGCCGCCGGTTCGATGGGTTCTGGCTCCACCGGCGCACTCGCGTCGCCACGCCAGCCGTTCCCGGTCGCTCCGGACTCCGACTCGTCACGCATCGACCAGCACCTCCAGCAGCCGGTCGTTCTCCTCGGGTTCCCGCACGGCCACCCGGACGTGGCCGTCGAGACCGCGGAACGTCGTCGCGTCCCGGAGGACGAGGTCCCGCTCCCGGGCCGCCTCGAGGACGGCCGCGACCGGTCGGTCGCCCGTCTCGAACAGCAGGAAGGGTGCCTCGGATGGAGCGACGGCGTACCGCTCGGAGAGGCCGTCACGGAGTCGTGCCCGCTCGCTCGCCACCCGCGCTCGCGTCTCCTCGACGAACGCCGTCTGCTCCATGCAGTGTGCGCCGACCGCGAGTGCGGGGCCGCTCACGTTCCACGGGCGCCGCGCCCGTTCGAGTGCCTCGCGCCAGCGCCCCGTGGCGACGGCGAAGCCGGCCCGAAGACCGGGGAGTCCGAACAGTTTCGTCAGCGCCCGCGCCACGACGACGCCCTCCGTCCCGGCCAGCGAGGCGCGGTCGGTGAACCCGAGGAACGCCTCGTCCACCAGCAGTGGGGTGCCGGCCGCACGGCATCGCTCGACGAACGCGTCCAGTTCGGCGGCGTCGGGCAGTTCGCCGGTGGGGTTGTTCGGCGTACAGAGGACCGCCAGCGCGTGACCCGCGGGGTCGACCGCCGTGAGGCGGTCGTGGGGCACGAACGAGGGCGTCCCCCCCTGGAGACGAACCTCGCGGGCGTACTCGCCGAAACTCGGTACGGGGACGAGCGCCGTGTCTCCCGGTCCGACTGCGAGCGCCGTCACGAGTCGAATCGCCGCCAGCCCTCCCGGCGTCGGGATCACCTGTTCCGGCTCGCAGCCGACGTAATCGGCCGCCGTGGCCCGGAACGCCGCCGGAGGCTCCTCCGGGTAGCTCCGGGCCGTCTCGAAGGCTCGCCGGAAGACGGCCTCCGTCCCCGGGGGGACTCGTGGGTTCGTGTTCGCGCTGAAGTCGGTCACTCCGGGCGCGTCGCTGCTGCCGTGCGGTTCGCGTGTCACCTGTCGTGTCGTCTCGACGTTCATCTGTCTGGGTCTCCGTCGGTGTCTGGGTCGGTCTCGTGCTGGGCGCCTCGGCAGTCGGTCGTCCGTCTGCTGCTTCCGTCCGTCCGCTTGACCACGCTCGTCGCGTTGGCGGTCGGCATCGCCGCGCGTTCCTCCGGGTCCGCGTCCGCCAGCAGCGCCTCCGCGACGGCGGCGTCGGACTGGCGGTTGACGTTGACCGCGAGGCGGGCGTCGTGCGTGAGCAGTGTCTCCTCGCCGGCGTCCGGGGCGGCGACGACGTTCAGGCCCGTCGGGACGAGGTCGCGCCCGCCGACCGACGTCGTCGTGTCCACGCTCGCGCCCAGTCGCCGGGGCAGCGCCGCCGGGACCGAGACGGCGAGTGCCCGCCCGTCGAAGGCGTCGAGGACGGCGTCCACGGCGTCGGCGGCGAGTAGCGGCAGGTCGGCGGCGACGGTCAGTATCGGCCGCTCGACGTCCGCCCGGCCCAGTGCGTGGCCGAGGTCGGCCACGTAGCCGTCGCCCGGCGCGGCCACGTACGACGCCTCGTCGGCGACGTGGGCCCGGGTCTCGGGCGCGTGAGGCGAACCGACGACGTGCACTTCGTCCACCCGACTCGCCGCGAGGGCCGCCCGGACGCGGTCGATCATCGGCTCGTCGCCGACCCGGTACAGCGGCTTCTCGGTGTCGGCGTCGAGCCGAGTCCCCCGCCCGCCGGCCATCACCAGTGCGTCCATGCTATCACCCCCGCGTGCAGGCCGACGACCCGGGCGAGTTCGTTCGTCGCGCCGACGACGTCGCCGCTGACGCCGCCGACGGCGCCCCGCGCCCAGCGCAGGACGACCGGCGCAGTCGCGGTCGCCGCCACCCCAGCCACGAGCGCGGCCGGACGGGGCCACGTCACGACCAGGGCGGGGACGGCGAGGAGAGCGACGCCCACCAGCGAGCGAGGACTGCTGTTGCCGGTGAAGGCCGACCCCAGTCCCTCGTGGGGTGCCGACCCGACGCAGACTAAAAGCGCCATGCCGGTCTTCGCACCGACCTCGGCGGCGACGACGACCAGGACGGCGAGCGCCGGGAGTGCCGCCAGCGCGACCCCGGCGGCCGCGAGACCGACGGCGACGATGGCCACCGCGAGCGCGCCGCCCACGCCGACGGCACTGTCGGCCATCACCTCCCGGCGGCGCTCCGGCCCGCCGTGGACGACCGCTGCGTCGCCGACGTCGGCCACTCCGTCCACGTGGTTGATTCCCGTCACGACGTACACCCCGGCGACGAACGCGACCCCGACCGTCGGCGCGGGAGCGGGCACGAGAAGCGGGAGTGCGAGGAGTCCGCCGACGGCGTACCCGACCAGCGGGAACGCGGCCGGCGTGGACTGGAACGCCAGCCACGCGGCCTCGTCCTGGCCGGTCGGGACTCGCGAGAGGAAGCCGAGTGCCCCGCGGACGGCGGCGACGCTCAGGGCCACGCGATCACCCCCGCGAGGACGAACGCGAGACCGCCGGCGACGGTGACGACCCTGATGCCGCGCCGCGCGACGGCGACGGTCGGCAGTCCGGCACCGGGATTGAGCCGGTAGTGGCCCGGCTTGGCGAGTTCGGCGTCCACGACGGCCGCGAGCGTCGCCATCGGCCATCCGGCGTTCGGCGACGCCGGCGCGTCGCTCCACTCCCGGGCCCGGAAAACCGCCCCCGGCGACACCGCTGCTACCGCGACCATGGCTGCCGTCGCCCGCGCGGGCACCCACATGACGGCGTCGTCGAGGCGGGCGCTCGCGCGACCGACCGGCTTCGACCGGTAGCCGAGCATCGAGTCCAGCGTGTTGACTGCCTTCACCCACGTCGCGGCGGCGACGCCGACCGCGAGCGAAACCTGCGCCCCCACGGCGAAGGCGAGAAGCGGCGCCACCAGACCGTCGGCGAGGTTCTCGGCGGCGCTCTCGACGGCGGCACTGCGGAGTTCGCCCGGCGACAGGTCCGCGGTGTCCCGCCCGACGAGGGCGACCACCGCCTCGTGGGCCCTGTCGCCCGTGTCCTCGGTCGCGTCCACGACCCGGCGGGCGACCGACACCAGCATCCGGAGACTCGTGACCGAAAACAGCGCCAGCCCGCCGACCCCGGCGGCGAGGACCGGCCGGCCCGCGAGACTGGCGACGGCGACCCACGCGACGGCGGCCGCGGCCAGTGGGAAGCCGGCGGCGACGGCCGTCCCCACCGCCAGGGGTGCGGCCCACTCCCGGTCCACGAAGCCGACGGCGTGACCGAACAGGGCGACGGGGTGGACTCGAGACGGCAGTTCCTCGACCGTGGCGTCGAGGCCGGCCGACAGGCCGACGGCCGCGAGTGCGGTCACGCCCATCCTCCGTTACACCCCGTTCGGGTATTCCGTGCCGGCGTGACGGTCGCTCCCATCTCAGGCCACCTCCACGAGACGGTCGAAGGCCCCGCTCTCGGCGTGGAGGTGGCAGTACGTGCCGAGCGTTCGGTACTCGCGGAGACCGTCGGCGTCGCCGGTGATGCCGTCGCCGCGAACCACCTCGAGGTCGAAGCGGGCGTCACGGGCCACGTCGGCCGAGGAGTAGTGGAACTCGTGGCCGCGGAGTCGCGTCCCGCTCGCAGCCGTCAGCGTCCCCTCCTCGGCCCGCAGTTCGACGTGGTCGAGCGCCTGGTACCGGTCGTGCATCTGCACGTCGGCGGGTAGGACGCCCGCCATCTCGTGACGGTCTCCGTCGGCGGTCGTGAGCGTCTCGGCGAGCGCCATCAGACCGCCACACTCCCCGAGGACGGGCAGTCCCTCGCTCGCGCGCTCCCGCAGCGTCGCGAGCGCCGGGCTCTCCGCGAGTGCCGTCGCGTGCAACTCGGGGTAGCCGCCGGGGAGGTACGCGGCGTCACACGCCGGCAGGTCGTCGCCGGCGACGGGCGAGAACGTGACCACCTCGCCGCGCCGCCGGAGTCGCTCCACGGTGGCCGGATAGCAGAACGCGAAGGCGTCGTCGCGGGCGACGGCCACTCTCGTGTCGGTCTCCTCGGTCCGTGCGGTCGTCTCCGGTTCGGGTCGCGGCGGTGACCGGGCGCAGTCGAGGAGGCGGTCGGTGTGGACGTGTGCGGCGGCATCGTCGAGAGCGTCTGCGGCCACTGGCGACTCCCCGCCCATCTCCAGTCCGAGGTGTCGCTCCGGAATGTCGAGGTCGTCGTCGGGCGGGATACGCCCGAAGTAGGTCAGGTCGTCTGGCAGTGCCCCGCGGATACCCGCCTCGTGCCGGCCGCCGTGGGCGCGCTGGACGAGGACGCCCACGACGTCCACGTCACGGCCGGCGTGGGCCGCGTACTCCCGGAAGCCGACGGCGGTGGCGGCGACGCTCTCCATGCCGGCGCTGGCGTCGACGACGAGTACCACCGGCAGGTCGAGGACCTCGGCGACCATCGCCGTGCTCGACCCGTCGCCGTCGTACAGTCCCATCACCCCCTCGACGACGCAGACGTCGCCCTCGCCGCGATGGTAGTTGCGACGCAGGCCCGCCTCGCCCTCGAGCCAGCAGTCGAGGGTGCGGGAGGGACGCCCGGCCACGGCCGCGTGGTGGCTGGGGTCGATGAAGTCCGGTCCCGCCTTCGCCGGCTGGACGTCGTGGCCGTCGGCGGCGAGGGCCTGCATCACGGCGAGTGTCGCGACGGTCTTCCCGACGCCGGAACTCGTCCCGGCGAGGACGACCCCCTTCATCTCAGCCACCTCCCGCGGCCGGGTGGGCGACCAGGCGGTCGAACACGGCGACGGTCCGGTCGCGGAGGGCGCGCATCGGCACGCTGGCGCCGTCCACCAGTGCGAGTGCTCCGCCCATCCCGACGCCCTCTTTCGCCTGTCCGGCCTCGTAGGCGTCGGCAGCGGGGTGGTCGAGACGGTCGAAGCCCGGGTCGGTCACGGTCAGGTCCACGTCGAGGTCGGCCGCGAGGGCGGCGACGTCGGCGCTCTCGTCCTCCGCGACGAACGAGGTGGTGGCCTGCGATAGGTCTGCGTCCACGCCCGCGTGGCGGACGAGTGCGGCGGCGGCACCCATCTGCGTCCCCCCGGCGAGGGTGACTCGGGTGTCCGTCGCCGTCGCACCGACCACCACGCCGGCGACGGCGGCCAGGACGGGGTCGCCCACGAGACGCAGCGTCTCGACCGGGTCGCCAGCACCGTCGCCGGGCGCGAGGTCGCTGGTGGTCAGTGCCTCCTCGACGACACGGCGCTTCCGTTCGAGTGGATTCTCCGCCAGCGACGAGGAGACGCTGGCCCGTTCGCCGAGAGCAGTGAGGACGGCGAGTGCCGTCGTCGTGCCGCCGGGAATCGTCTCGCCGACGACCAGCCGCTCGTCGGGGAGTGACTCCCCGAGGCGTCGCGCGGCCGCGAACGTCCCGCCCGCGTCCGGGACCGGTTCTGGTTCGCGGATATCGCCGCCCGGCTCGCCGACGGCGACCGTCGGGGCGTGCGTGGGCTTCGCGAGGCCGGCGTCGACGGCGACGGTCTCGAACCCGAGCAGTTCCCGCGCCGCGCGGGTCACGACTGCCGGGGTCGGACAACCGGACGGACTCACCGGAACGACCGGCGCTCGCACTGGTTCGCCGTGCGCGACGATTTCGAGGTCCGCGCTCGGCGTGTGATTCGCGAAGGCGGCCGAGGCACCCGCCGCGGTGATTCCGTCGATGCGGGCGGTCGCCGTCGTGCCGGCGACGTGGAGCATCCGGGGCTGGTCACCAGGAATGGCGGCGCTCACTGTTTGCCACCGCCTGCGTGCGCGCTGGGTCTTGACATCGGCTGATACACCAATAGATCGTAATTAGGACAAACTCACTTTAATTTCTCGGTAGCCCCCGACCGGCCACGAGTCGTGTCGTGGCGCTTCTGACCGTGAAAAGTCGCTCCGTAGAGAGTCGTCTAAAGACAAGTAAACTTGAAGTAACCCAAGTCGTTTTGTAAGGCCATGGACGACGATCCGACTGACGCATCCCCGTCGGCGTCGAGCGGCAGGTCCGGCGAGGACCCGCGGCGCGGGTCCGACGGCATCGACGGCGCACCCGACGGCACCGTCCCCGTTCGAACTCCGGGGCGCTCCGCCAGGCCTCGAGACCCGCCCGGCGCGGCAGCGACGACGCCGGGGACCGACGCCGCCGACCGGGCGACGACGGACCCTGGTACGGTCTCGCTGGTGGGGTCCGGACCGGGTGACCCCGAACTGCTCACCCGCCGCGCGTGGCGGCGACTGTCGGCGGCCGACGTGGTCCTGCACGACTCGCTGACCGGCGACGGCGTCGTGGCCGCGGTACCGGACGCGACGGAGGTGATAGACGTCGGCAAGCGACCGCCCGACCGCACGTCACAGGCCGACATCAACGCGCTCATGTGCGAGCGATCCCGCCGCGGCGAGCGGGTCGTCCGGCTCAAGGGTGGCGACCCGAACGTCTTCGGCCGCGGCGGCGAGGAGGCAGAACACCTCGCGAGTGAGGGCGTTCCCTTCGAGGTCGTGCCCGGTGTCTCGTCCGTCCAAGCGGCCGCGGGCGTCAGTGGCGTGCCACTCACGCACCGCGAGACGGCCTCGAGCGTCACCGTCGTCACCGGTCACGAGACGCCCGAGAAGGCAGAGAGCGCTCTCGACTGGGCGGCCCTCGCCGACACCGTCACCGCCGGCGGAACGCTCGTCGTCCTGATGGGCGTGCGCCGCCTCGCGGAGAACGTCGCCGCACTCCGGGACCACGGTCTCCCCGGCGAGACGCCCGTCGCCACCGTCCAGCGGGCCACCTGGGAGGACGAACAGACCGTCGTGGCGACGCTCGACGACATCGTCGCGGCCTGTGACCGTGCAGACGTCGAGTCGCCCGCGGTCACCATCGTCGGCGAGGTCGTTCGCGTCCGCGAGACGGTCGA
>CAZEIO010000008.1:0-24157 GCA_964512525.1 uncultured Halobacteriales archaeon | reverse complement strand
GTGCCCGCGGCGACCGCTATCTCGCCGGCGTCGAGTTCCCGCTCGACCTCGCGGGCGGCCTGGACCATGTTCTCCATCTTCCGGTAGGCGACCTCCCGGGGGAGGAGTTTCAGCCCGCAGTCGGGGCTGACGACGAGGCGCTCGGGCGGCACGACCTCCAGCCCGCGGCGGATGTTCGCCTTGATCTCCTCGACCGTCTCGACCTCGGCGTGGTGGACGTCCACTGCGCCCAGCGCGAGGTCCTTCGTGAACGTGGGCGTCTCGAACACGTCGAGTTTCTCGTAGTCGCCGTTGGCGAGTTCGAGGTCGAACTCGTCCACGGGGAAGTCGAGAATCTCGGGATAGATGCGGAAGTAGTCGCCGTAGCAGACGTGCAGGCCGACCCGGACGTCGTCGGGGATGTCGGCGACGATGCGCTCGAGACAGTCGCCGACGATGGCGTAGTCGTCCTCGTGCTGGGCGAGTGCGGGTTCGTCTATCTGGATGTACCGGGCGCCGGCGTCCACGAGTTCCCGTATCTCCCGGTTGACGAGGTCGGCGAGGTCGTTCGCGAGTGCCGCGGTGGAGTCGTAGGCCTCGTTGAACGACCAGCGAGCGAGCGTGTAGGGACCGGTGATTGGCACCTTCACCGGGCGGTCGGCGACCTCGCTGGTGAATTCGTACTCGGAGCGGAGCCAGGGGTCGCGGTACTCGACCTCGTCCACGACGGAGGGCTTGTGGAAGTAGTTGTGGCCCCACACCTTCACGGGGCCGTTGAACTCGAAGCCGTCGATGCGGGCGGCGAAGTACTCTACCATCTCGCTGCGGCGCATCTCGCCGTCCACGACGACGTCCAGGCCGGCGCGTTCGTGTTCGTCCACGATGAGCCGTGAGGCGTCGTCTTTCGCCTCCGCCCAGTCCTCGTCGCCGAAGTCGAGATCGTGTTCGTCACGCGGGTCGTGGTCGCGGACCTCGGGCCGGGAGATGTCGCCGCCCTCGACGAGGTCGCGGGCGCGGTGGAGCCACGCCGGCTTCGGGTACGACCCCACGACGGTGGTCATGAGGAAGTGGTCGTTGGGGTGGTCCGGCGGACGGAACTGCTCCTTCGAACTCATGCGTCCACCTCCGTGGCGTCGGCGGCGTCGCCGGTCGCCAGCAGGTCGCGCCCGCCGGTCAGGGCCGCCACCTTCTGCTCGAACGTCGAGTACGGCAGGTAGAACAGCGGCGTGTTGGCGGTGACGAAGACGTCCGCGAGGTCGGCACCCGGTGTGTTCGACCGGACCCACTCGACCCGCTCGGCGACACCGTCACGACCCTCGCTGACCGTGTTCTGGCCGTCCACGACCCCCAGCAGCGCCGTGTCGCGGGTACCGTACTCGTTGATGAGGTAGCGGTTCCGCTCGGCGGCGCTGACGAAGTCGTAGCCCAGCGCGTCCACGTCGGTGTCGAGCAGGTGGGCGTGGAGTTTCTCGCCGACGGCGTCCCAGTACGGCTGGACGAACGTCGCGCCGCCCGCGGCGCCGGCCACCCGGTCCACCGCCTCGGCCGCTCGTTCGTCGAGTCCGTCGCCCGGCGGGTCCACGGCGAGTGAGGGTTCGAGGAGGAGGAGACTCTCGGCGTCCGGTCCGTCGCCGAGTTCGCCCGCGAGGAAGTCGGCGACCCCCTCCAAGAGCGCCACCTCGTCGCCGTAGTACTCGTCGGTCGCCAGCCGCGAGAGCGTGTACGGTCCCGGGAGGACGGCCTGTCGGTCGGTCTCGACGAGGCCCGCCAGCGCGTCGAGTTCGGCCGCGAGGTCGCCGTCGGCCGCCAGCGGCCCGGTGACCACCGGCTCGCGGTAGAAGTTGTTGTTGTCGAAGTAGCGAACGATGCCCCGCGTCTCGACGGCGTCGTGCACCGCGAGCGGGTGCGCCAGCATGTCGTCCCAGCGGGCCTGCCCCTCGACGATGCGGTCGAGACCCGCCGACCGCTGTCGCTCGACGAGTTCGGCCCGTACCTCGTCGTACACCGACCCGACAGTCTCGCTCTCGTCGCCGGCTATCATGTCCTCCTTCTGGTGGCCCTTCAGGTCCGAGAGGTCCTCCTTCGCCCAGTCCGGGAGCGGATACAGCCCCGGTGTCGTCGCGTACGTTCCCATGCGTGTCTCGGCGTACGAGATTCCCTCGTTTAATATTTCTCATCCTCACTCATGTCTGTGGGTAATGTAGCGGCGGTCGGACCGTCGAGCGTTCCCGGCACCTCTCAGCCGCCCCCGCCGGCACCCGCGGACTCGCCGGCGTCGGTCCGGTCCCGACGGTCACGGCTGGCAGGTCGCCCGCCGACGGCGTGGTGTCCGCCGAGTGCCGCCACCACGCGGTCCGGGTCGCCGTACGGCCGGAGCGTCACGTCGCCGTCCGCCGTCCGGACGTGGACCCGTGGACCGTCCCGGGCGACGACGAGGTCCTCGGCGTCGGCCTCGCGTGACTCTCCGACCGTCTCGACCGACCGAGTCGGGACGTCCACCTCGCGGTCGGTCACCATCCGCGCCCGCCCCTCGTCGGCGTGGAGGTGTACCACCCGGACGGTCCGGGGCAGTCCCGGACCGCCCTCGGCGTCGAGGACGGTCACGCCCCCGTCGGCGGTGTCTTCCGCGGCCGCGTCACGCCACGCCGTCAGGCGGTCGTTCGCGCTCGGCAGGACGGCGGCGGCACCGACGCCGTAGGTGACGGCGACGACGCCCAGCAGTCGGCCCGGCGTGAGACCCTCGTACAGGAGCGGTCCCTCGGCGAGTCCGAGGGGATAGGCGACGGTCGTGACCGAGAGCACCCCGAGGACGGCGACGGACGCCGCGAACAGCGGACGGGTGCCGAGCATCCAGAGGGCGTGGTCAACCGCAGAGAGGTCGCCGAACCGCTCGGTTTCGACGGCGTCGCGCAGGCCGAGAGCGCCGGCGGCGAGAAACGGCGTCACGGCGGCGACGAACGGCATCCAGACGCCGTGGCCGCCGTCAACGCCGACGAGGAGGCCGCCGGCGATGGCGAGGACGACGACCACCGGGAACGCCGGGCCGAAGAACGCTCGCGCCACGCCCTCCAGCGTGTCTTCGGTCTCCTCGCGCTCCTGGACGCGGACGGTCCCGTGGACAACCGACAGCGGCAGCATCGCCAGACAGAGCAACCCGCCCGTCACCCCGAGCACTATCGCCGTCATCCGCGGAAGGTACTGGGAGACCCCCGTCGGAGTCAGTCCGTGGCCGACCGTCAGCGCGGCCGCGGCGTACAGCGTCGCGCCCACGGCGGTGACGGCGCCGTACCGCTCGCGGTAGATACCGACGCCGGCGGCGAACACCGGCGCGAGACCGACGACGAACGCCGCCGCCACCGGAAGGCCCCGGACCGACCCGTCCGGGGCGCGGGTCTCCAGCGCCTGCGACTCGGCGAGCGACGACACGACCGCGCCGCCGGCCCCGAGGGCGACCGCCAGCAGCCCGATCGCAACGAGCGTTCCGCCGGTGAACCGTGCGACCGGCCGACGCCAGCCCATGTCAGTTCTGCAGGACGCCGGCGAACATATTCTTTCCGCGTGTCGCGACTACCGGACCAGTTTGAGCACCGTCAGCGTCTCGAACGGGAACGACTCCTCGCGCACGGCGACGGCCGCAAAACCCGCGTAGTCGGCGAGTTCGACGACACGCTCCACGTCGGTGAGCGTGCTCACGAGCAACAGGCAGACCCCGTCCGGCGCGAGTACCCGCCCCACGTCGGCGAGGAAGTCGGCGATGACCGCCCGACCGCTCTCGCCGCCCGACAGCGCCGTCGCCATCCAGTCCGCCCGCTCCGACTCGGGGTCCGTCGGCAGGTACGGCGGGTTGAACAGGACGGCGTCGAACACCCCCGCCCGGAAGGGTGTGACGAGGTCCGCCCGGACCACCCCGACGGGGTTTTCGGACCCGTCGCCGTCGCGGTCGCCGGGAGTCGTCCCCGTCTCGTCCTCGCTCCCCGGACCGCGGCCGTACCGCTCTCGTGCCTGCCGGCAGGCGTGGGGGTTGAGGTCCGCGGCGACGACCGTCGCGCCCGTCTCGGCGGCCGCCCCGGCCACGTACCCCGACCCCGTCCCGACGTCGAGGACGCGGTCGCCGGCAGCGACGTGGTCGCGCGCGGCGGCCGCGAGGAGGTCCGAGTCCTCCGCGGGTGCGTACACGTCGCCCACCTCGGCGGGGTCGAAGACGACCACGGGTCAGCCCCCGTCGGCGGGATCGTCGGCCGCCCGTCGGTCGGTCGCGTCCCCGGTCTCGTCCTCGGCCCCGCCGTCCGTCGCCGCCACGTCGGCGTCGGACCCGGGTCGCCGGTCTGCGGCGACGGCCACGGCCTCGCGGGCCCCGAGGGTGCGCTGGGGGAACGGGATGTCGATGCCTGCGTCGTCGTAGGCGTCCCGAACGGCGGTCACGACGGCGGTGCGAGCGGTCCACATCTTCTCGGCGCTCGGACCGCCGACCCAGTACCGCAGTTCGAGGACGACCGCGCTGTCGTCGAAGCGCTTGCCGACGGCGCGGGGCGCGGGGTTCGCGAGGACCTCCTCGATCGACTCCATGGCCGACTCTGCGACGGCGACGGCCTCGTCCAGGTCCGTCTCGTAGTCCACGCCGACCTCGACGGTGCCCCGGAGGCGACCCTCGCGGGTGCGGTTGATTATCTCCTCGCCGGTGACCTGATCGTTCGGAATCATCACCTGTTCGTCGTCGAACGTCCGCAGGCGCGTGTTGACGATGGTGATGTCCTCGACGATGCCCTCCTGCCCGCTGATTTCGACCCAGTCGCCGACCTCGAACGGCTTGGCGAACAGGAGGACGAACCCGGCGAGGACGGCACCCAGCGTCTCCCGGGCCGCGAGACCGAGGACGACGCCGAGAACGCCCGCGCCGAGGAGGAGGTTGCCGACGTTGACCCGCCAGACCGCGAGCACCGACAGGAGCGCGATGGTGTAGATGGTCACCTGGACGACGTGGTAGGCCACCTCCCGGCGGTGGTCGGTGCTGACCCGCGCCACCTCGCTGCGGTTGATGAGACGACGGACGATCCGGGTTACCCCGTACGCCGTCGCGAACATGAGGACCGAGACGACGATGTTCACGCCGAGGTCCTGCCGCTGTAACAGCTCTCCGAGACGGTCCTGGATCGGGCCGAAGGCACTCCAGAGGACGCCCAGCAATCCCGTCGTCGTGCCGACGAGCAGGGTGAACAAGAGCGCCTCGACGCTCTCGACGGTGCGGTCCGAAACGGTGTCACGCAGGCGCTCGCTGGCCGCTTCGACGGCTATCCACGCGACGGCCAGGCCGACCAGTACCGCGGCCGTGACGACGAGCTTCGACTGCGTGTCGAGTTCCGACAGTCCCGACAGCTGGGCCACCGCGGCCGTCACGACCGCTCACCTCGCTCGCGCTCTACCTCGACCGACAGCGCCGCGAGGCGGGCGAACTCCGCCGGCGACACCGCGCCCGCTCGCCGCCCCATCAGGTCCTCGTCCGCCCGTGCCACGAGCGCGTCGGCGGTCCCGTCGGACAGCCCGGAGATGTGGACCGTGTTGCGGACGGCGTTGCGCATGGTCTTCCTGCGCTGAGTGAACACCGCCCGGACGAGAGCGAGAAAGCGCTCCTCGTCCGGGACGGCGTACGTCGGCTCCCGTGGCGTCGTCCGCACGACGGCGCTCTCGACTGCCGGCTGCGGGTCGAACGCCGTCGGCGGCACCGGTTCGACTATCTCGCAGTCGGCGTAGTGGCCGGCGGTCACCGACAGTCGCCCGTAGTCCTCGGCCTCCGGTGTTGCCGTCATCCGCTCGGCGAACTCTCGCTGGGCGGTGACGACCAGCGGCCGTCGCAGCGGCAACAGCCGGAACAGCACCTCGCTGGAGACGCCGTACGGCAGGTTCGACACGGAGGCGTCGAAGCCCGGGAGCGTCACCTCGAGGGCGTCACCCTCGACGACGGTCAGCCGACCGGCCGCCACCTCGCTCGCGAACTCCTCCCGCAGGAAGGCGGCGAGGTCGGGGTCGCGTTCGACCGCCGTGACGCGACCGGCCACCGACAGCAGGCGGTCCGTGAGTGCGCCCGTCCCCGCACCTATCTCGAGGAGGTGGCCGCCCCCGTCTCCGCTGCCGTCGGCCCACGCCGCGGGCAGGTACGTCGGGAGGCGGTCGAGCACCCGGTCGTCCACGAGGAAGTGCTGGTCGCTCCGGGTGTCGGGGCGGACGCCGGACCGGGCCAGCAGGGCGTCGGGGTCCCGCATTCGTTGGTGGTCGTCGCGGCCGAGCGGTCGTAAGCCCTCCGCTCGCGGGCCACGGTGCGGCCGCGGTCGGCGGCCGGCAGTCAGTCCTCGCGCCGGGCGAACAGGCGGTACTTCAGGTCGTCCTCGGTGAGTTCCTGCATGATGCGGTCCACGACGACGCTCCGGGCGTCGTGGAGGCCGTCAACTCGCTCCTCCACGTCCTCGAAGCTATCGAACCGGCCGCCCCGCTTGCGGGCGTCGAGGATGCTGTCTCGCAACTTCTCGCCGATGCCCGGCAGGAGGTTCAACTGGTGGAGCCGCAGGGTCACCGGCTGGGCCTCGGTGTAGAAGTCCACGAAGCGCCGCTCGTCGGCGTCCACGACGTCCTCGACGACGTACTCCAGTTCCGACCGCGCCCCACCCGACAGGTCGTCGTACTCGACGGTCCGGACGGACTCGATGGCCTCGTGTCGTTCGCTCCGCGGCTCGACCACGAGGCGGTCGCCGATGCCGACGCCGACGTCACGGTCGATGGTGCACTCGTAGAGGTGGAAGTCGGTCACGCCGAGGGCGTACGACAGCGGGTCCTTCTGGTACTGCGGCCGGTCGTCGTCCGACCGCCCGTGGGCCAGGTAGTCGAGGACGACGGCCTCCCGCTCGTCCGCCGCTCCCCCCTCGACGGACTGGTCACTGTCGGCGTCGGCGTTGCTCATGTGCACACAGTACGCCGAGCGGACACTTAAGCGGTCCCCCCGCGCCGACGGTCGGTGTGCTTTTTACTCAGGCCCGCCGTCGTGGGTGGCGTGAGTGGCTCCGACACGCCGCGACAGGACGTCCTCGAGTTCGAGGGCTGGCTGGGGAACCCCTCCTACGAGGCGGTGCCGGCCGGCCAGGCCGCCACGGTGGTGGACCGCTACCGGCGTCGTGCCCGAAAGATCGTCCGCTACCGGGTGCTCGGCGTCGTCGTGGTCGCCATCGCCGGGACGGCGGTCCTCTTCCGGTTCGTCGAGGACCTCCGTCTCTCGGCCACGGTCGGTCTCGTCGTCGCCGTCGCCGGTTCGCTCTACCAGTTGCGGGCGCTCGACCAGGGCGTCCCGGAGGTCGTGGCCCGCGACGTGGACCCGGCCGTAGTCCGTCGGGAGTACGGCGTGGACCCGGCGACGGTCGAGGAGTGAGGACGGCTCGGCCCAAGCGGCGGGCGACGGCGCCGTATCAGGCGGTCTCTATCTCCTCGATGGGGACGTACTCGGCGAGAATCTGGAGGATAGCGTCGAGTTCCTCGCCGGACATGGAGTAGCGCTCCTGTGCGTAGACGGAGCGCAGCTCCGAGCGGTTGCGCGGGAGGAGGTCGGCGATCTTGTAGGCGGTGGCCTCGTTGACCTTCTCGAGGTCGCGCAGGCGGTCAACGAGCTCGACCGCCTCCTCGGCGTCGAGTTCGGCGAAACGATTCGTGTGCTCGATGGAGCGAGCCAGCGAGTAGTGCATGTCCCGCTCCTCGGTGGCGCGCTCCAGTTCCAGGTCGTCGAGGATGGCTTTCGCCTCCGAGACGGTGAGGTACTCCTCGTCCACGATCTCCTTGAAGATCGTCATTCCTGCGGCGTGAGGTGGGCAGGGGCGGCGATGACGTGCTTCTCCTTGCCCGCGTCGCTGATCCGCACCTTGTAGGCGGTGCCCTGCTCCGCGACCACCTCGCCGGTGTGCCCGTCGAAGCGGTGGTGGAACTGGCCGTCCGGCACCGAGGGGTCGATCCGCAGGTGGACGGTTTCGCCGAGTTCGAACGACTCGATAGATCGCTGCGGCGGCGACTGCCCGCGCTCGCGCGGGTCGTTCGAGAGTTTCTCCCGCGTTCCGCTCCGTGAGCCCTTGGAGTTCGGCATAGTCGTAGAGAATTTTTCTCCGACGTCGCAATAAATGATGCGCTCTCCGGCCGCTCCGGTCGGCGACGCCGCCGGGCGCTCTCCGCCGGCCCCCGGGGTACTTCCGTGCGGCCCCTCTCCGGTCGGCTATGCCAGACAGCGAGGTATCACTCGCCCGTGCCCCCATCGAGGACGGACAGGCCGACCGCGTCCGCGACTGGTACGCCGAACTCGAGGAACGCCGCCCGGAGGTCCGGGCGACCCTCGACCACGAGGGCGTCCTCACCGAGTCGGCGTTCGTCGCCGACCACGGCGACGGGGACGGCGCCTACCTCTACGTCTTCATGGAGGCGACGGACCTCGCGGCCGCCGACGCGGCGGGCGACGAGGAGACCTTCGAGGTGGACGAACAGCACCACGCGGTGCTCCGCGAGACGCTCGCGGCGCCGTTCGAGCAACTGGAGCCGGTCGCTCACTTCACCAACCCATCGCTTCGCTGACTGCTCCGCATCCGTCCCGACAGGTCTTTGATCGTCGGGCGCCAACGCGACGTATGAGCGTGGACGCGCCGGAGACAGACGCAGACGCCGAGGATGGTGCCGCCGACACCGACATCGAGACCGTCGCGGACATGGGCCGGGAACTCGGCGAGGCCATCACCGAACTCGAGGCCTACCGCACGTTCGAGGAACGGAGCGAGGCCGTCGAGAACGACGAGGAACTGCAGGCGACGATGGACGAGTTCGAGCAGAAGCGTCGCGAACTGATGCTCGCCCGACAGACCGGCGAGGCCACCCACGAGGACATGACCGAGGTGAAAGAACTCCAGCAGGAACTGCACTCACAGCCCACGATGGCGGCGTTCCTCGAGGCCCGCGAGGAACTCGTGGACCGACTCGAGGTGCTCAACCAGGCCATCTCGGAGCCGCTCTCCGTGGACTTCGGCGCCGAGGCCGGCGGCTGCTGTCAAGACGAGTGACTGCGGTTCGCGGACGTCGCCGTCTCCTCTCGTCGTCTCTCGCACCGGTCGGCAGTGGCGTCGCCGTCGCGCGCGGACCGGCGGGCACTTGTGTCGCCTCGTTCACCGACCTCCATGGTCCACAGCGACTGGGGCGACTGGCTGCCACGGGCCGTCGCCGACGCCGACGCCGACTTCGCCTGCTGGTATCTCGGCATCAACGGTCTCGTCTGCGTGGCGGGCGAGACGACCCTCTTCATCGACCCGTACTGCGGGACCGGCGACCCGCCGCGGACGATCCGGATGGTACCCGTCCCCTTCGACCCGGCGGACGTCCGACGGGCCGACGCCGTCCTCGCGACGCACGAGCACACCGACCACGTCCACGCGCCGACACAGGCACCGCTCGTGGCCGACGGCGCCCGCTACGTCGCGCCCGAGGCGTCGATGGCCGTCGTCCGTGAGGAGGCGTGGACCGAGCGGTACGACCTCCCGGCGGACCGGTTCGAGACGGTCGTCCCCGGCGACGAGGTGACCGTCGGCGACTTCGAGATTGCGGTCCACGACGCGAACGACCCCGATGCCGAGGTCCCGGTGAGTTACGTCGTGCGCGCCGCCGGTCGAACGCTCGTCCACCCCGGAGACGCCCGTCCGGGCCCGTTCGCGGACCGGATCGCGGACCGCTACGACGTGGACGTGGCGGTAGCCGCGGTCGGGTCCACCGGTCGCATCCCTGAGAAAGAAACCGGCACACCGGCGACGACCACCTGGTACAGTGACCCGGACGAGGCGGTCGAACTCGGCCGCCGACTCGGGGCAGACCGCCTCGTCCCCACCCACTTCGACGCGTGGAAGGGACTGACGACGGACCCGGCCGTCCTCGTGGACCACGCCCGGAGCTTCGACAGGCCGGGGCGGGTCCAGACGGTCGAGATAGGTGATCGGTTCGACGTCTGACCCCCCGGCCGACGACCGTTTTATAGTCTCGCTCCGGATAGCCAGCGTATGAGCGATGCACGCACCGAGGACATCACGGTGACCGACTCGGGGGTGTCGGTCACGAAGGAGTTCGTCAGCGACGAGTTTCCCGTGCCGACGATCCGGTTCCGAATCGAGTCCACCCGCGAGAGCGGCAGCGTCGTCCGCGCGAAACTCGTCGAGCGCGTCCCGGACCAGTTCCCGGTGGACTCCGTCGGCTTCCACCCGCAGTACGAGGGCGAGCACTGGAGTGGCTACGAGGACAACCGCATCGAGTTCGACCGCGAACTCGAGGCCGGCGAGTCCGTCACCACTCTCTACGGCATCCGGGTTGACAGCCCCGCCGACGCCCGCGAGTTCATGACCGACCCGGCGCTTGAGGTGACCGTCGTCGAGAGTGAGTCCGACGCCGACACCGAGACGACGACCGGAGCCGTCGAGTCCGACGAGAGTGACTCCGGCCCCTCCATCGAACTCGACCTGGGGGACTCCTCCGAGACCGACGACGACGAACCGGGCGCAGCGACCGAGACCGACACGACCGTCGCCGACACCGGGACGGCGACGGACGACGAATCCTCGACGGTCGGCGAGGCGGACAGCGTCGCCGCCCGCCTCGCCGACGAACTCCGGGCGGGCGAGGTGGACGACCGGGACCGGGAGGTCCTGCGGTCGGAGTTGCAGGTCGAACTCACGCCCGAGTCCGCCGACATCGACGCCCTCCGTGAGGCACTCGACCGGGACTCGACGACGTCGGCGACCGAAGCCCGGATCGACCACCTCCAGTCCCGCGTCGAGACCGTCGCGGCCTATACGGACGCGATCGAGGAGTTCCTCGAGGACGAGGGCACCGCACGGCAGGTGATCCGTGAGTTCAAAGGCGAGGTGGACCGCCTGGAGGACGATCTCACAACACTCCGCGACGACCTCACGGCCACGGCCGACGAGGTGGACGAGCTGCGGTCCACCCTCGCCGACGAGACGGCCGCACTCGCGGACCGGGCCGACGAGATAGAGACCCGCACCGCAGAACTGGACGACGAGACGACGACACTCGACGAGCGAACTGACGACCTGGCGGAGCGGACGGACGCACTCGACGACCAGGTCGAACGCGTCGAGCGCGACCTGCGCGACGACCTCGGCGCGGTGACAGACCGCATCGCGGAGGTCGAAGACGTCGTGGACGCCCTGGACGAGACCGAGTCACGGGTGGAAGACCTCGCCGACACCCTCGACGCCGTGGACGACCGCTCGTCGGCGACCGACGACGCCGTCTCCGACCTGCGAGACCACCTCGCGTCGGTCGAGGACACCCTCTCGGACCGCGGGAGCGAGGTGGACGACCTCCTCGAGTGGCGGAACCAACTCGGCGCGATGCTGGGCGGTGGAACGGGGTCGGCGGGCGGCTCCGGGACCGCAGACGAGGACGACTCGGCAGACGCAGACGGTGACGACGGCGAGGATTCCGGAGCCGACGCCGCCGCCGGCTCCGGGGGCGACGCTTCCGAAGGCGACGCAGACGGTTCTGACGACGAGTGAGCGCGCGGCCCGTCGTTCACTGCCGGGACCGCTGGTCACCGTCCCCCGTGGGCCGCCGTCCCGACCAGTTCGGTATAGCGGCTGCTCGTTTACGGGCGACCGCTCCGACGACCGTCACCGTCTCCCTGCGTGTCCGTACCGGCCCGCGCAGTCGGTGTCCTGGCAAACGTCCCCCGTTGCCGCCCAGCGTCCGCCGACGAGCGCCGACTCGCTTCCCGAGTAGCTCACGATAC
This sequence comes from uncultured Halobacteriales archaeon, assembly GCA_964512525.1. Lineage (GTDB taxonomy): Archaea > Halobacteriota > Halobacteria > Halobacteriales > SW-7-71-33 > SW-7-71-33. The sequence goes on along the minus strand of CAZEIO010000008.1, from coordinate 12,375 downwards.
CGGCCCCGGGAAACGCCGCACCGCCGAACGTGTCGAACCCCGGGGCCGAGGTCGTGATTGACTTCCTCCTGGTGATCGAGCGCAACCCGCCGTCCTTCGGGCGTGAGTCGGGCGACTCCCCGACCTCGACTCCGGTGTCGCACCTTCGCTCGGTCGGGCTCCGGGGCCCGTGCCCTGCGAGAGTGACCACCACGACGACAAGCAGACTCGGTCACAGGCTATCGTCTCGTGCCGCTTCGCTCACGCCCTGACTCCGAACAGCGAGACTGTGGTGACCCCCGAAGTGGCGGTCAGTCTCCCCTGCGGCCTCCCCGGTTCCCGTTCGACCGTTCCGGGGTCTGCCCTCGACGCTCGTCAGGTCCGGCCGAGCGGGTGACGGCGCAAATAGACCGAATCGCCACGCAACGTTCGATCTCGGGACTCTGACCGGCGACCGCCCACCGCCACATAACCGCCAGATTTGATATAGCGATATGGAGTTTACGCGTCGTCAACGCACCGACAAAGAGAAACTCGAAATCGAGTAGTATTCGAGTCAGTGAGGTGGCCGGCGGACCGACGAACACCCCGCAACGTGCCGCTGGCGGCACGCATATGACTCGGCTACTCGAACGCCGGGCTATGACTGAACGGATGCGTGCGATGCAGGTTCCAGCAGCGGGCGAACCACTCGAGGCGGTCGAGGTCCCCGTCCCCGAACCGGGTCCCGAGGAGGTCCGAGTCGCCGTCGATGCCTGTGGCATTTGCTACAGCGACCACTACGTCCGCGAGGGGTCGAGCAGCGTGGACTACCCCCGCATTCCCGGCCACGAGGTCGCCGGGCGAGTGGACGCCGTCGGCGATGACGTCGAGTCGTGGGCGGGAGGCGACCGCGTCGGCGTCGGTTGGCACGGCGGCCACTGCTTCACCTGTGACCGCTGCCGTCGTGGTGACTTCCAGGGGTGCGAGAACAGCGAGGTGACCGGCCTGACGTTCGACGGTGGCTACGCAGAGTACGTCACGGTGCCCGCAGAGGCGGTCGGAGCGGTCCCCGCTGGACTGGACGACGTCGAGGCCGCACCGTTGCTCTGTGCCGGCATCACGACGTTCAACGCCCTGCGCAACGCCGAGGCCGACCCCGGCGACCTCGTCGCCGTCCAGGGAATCGGCGGACTCGGTCACCTCGGCATCCAGTACGCCCACCGGATGGGGTACGAGACGGTCGCACTGTCGCGGTCCCCGGACAAGCGCGATCTCGCACTCGAACTGGGCGCCGACCACTTCGTGGACACGAGCGACCGCGACGCCGGCGAGGCCCTCCAAGAGATGGGTGGAGCGAGCGCCGTCCTCGCGACGGCACCCGCAGCGGCGGCGACGGAGGCTGCTGTCGGTGGTATCGCCCGCGATGGGTCGGTGGTCGTCGTCGCCAATCCCGGCGAGGACGTCTCGGTCAGTCCGGGGCTCCTCATCGGCACGCGAGGGTCGGTGAGCGGCTGGTCGTCCGGCCACGCCGCCGACTGGGAGGATACACTCGAGTTCAGCGCACTCCGGGACGTCACCCCGCGAGTCGAGACCTTCCCCCTCGAGGACGCCGAGGCGGCGTACCAGCACATGAAGCGCAACGAGGCTCGGTTCCGGGTCGTCCTCGAACCGTAGCCAGACGGACCAGCCGACGCGAGGGCACGCTCTCGGCGGTCCCAGCCCGCCGGCTCCTCCACGTTCGGCGCGGGTCCCGAGTGCGGCCGACCACTCCCACTCTGCACTGATCGTCGATCGTGACTGCCCGGTCCGAGCAGACGAGTACAGAAAACGAGATATACGTCGAAGCGGCCCCTCTTCGACGTCTCGTTACGAACGATCAGGCCTCTGATCGTCGTGTCTGACGAACGTTGATGTGGGGCGCGCTCCTCACCCGTCCCATGCCAGAGGAGACGGAACGCACCGTGGTCCGGACCTACGTCCCGGCCTACCAGAAGGAGACGTGGGCGACCGAAGCGGACGAACTGGGCATGTCTCAGAGCGAGTTCGTCCGGTCGATGGTCCAGGCCGGCCGGCGGAACCTGTCGATACCCGACGAGGGGGCGAGCGAACCGGACGCCGAGACATCCGACGAGACGGACGAGACCCCCAGGGTCGAGGGCCTCGAGACGCGGATCCTCGACGCTCTGGCCGCGTCGGGGCCACTCGACTTCGACCAACTGGTGGCAGAACTCACCGGCGGCATCGAGGACCGCGCCGACGACTGCCTCGTTCGCCTGCAGGACGCGGGTCGTGTCCGGTACAGCGGACGGGCGGGCGGATACACTCTGACCGATGAGTGAGACATCGGCTACTCACGCACCGGTGGACTACTTTCTCGAGGAGATGGCCTACCACGGCAAGAGCGAGCGGACGCTCTCGGCGTACGAGCGAGCCCTCCGACGGTTCGAGCGCTTCCTCGACTCCGAGCGCTGCCCGTCACCCGGGATCGGCCCACGGGAGGCCGGTCGCCGGGAGTGTATGGCGTGGATACACGCACTGCGCGACGAGTTGGCCGCCTCGTCGGTGGCCACCTACGCCTCCTACCTCCACCGGTTCTACGCCTACATGGTCCGTGTCGGTGCCTTCGACGAGAACCCGATGAGTCTCGTCCGCGAGGAGATGGACGAGACGGTGGACGCCGACCCGACCCGTCGCGAGATATCGATCCCGGAGATGCGGGCCTTCGTCGCCCGTGTCGCACATCCCCTCGACTGCGCGCTGGTGGTCACGCTACTGAAGACGGGTCTGCGGGTCGGCGAACTGTGCAATCTCGACCTGCGAGACTGCAACCTGCCGGCGGTGCGGTCGCTCGACGTCACTCCCCGCACGGCGGTCGAGAAACGGCCACGATCGCTGTACGTGGACGGGTCTATCGACCGCGGCGACGCGGTCAACGGCGAGGAGCGGACGGCGGCCAACAAGCGTCGCCGCTCGACCGTCGTCCCGGTGGACGGCGAACTGGAGCGTGTGCTCACACGGTGGCTCGCGGTCCGGCCCGATCCAATTTCCCCCGCTGCGCCGCTGTTCGTCTCCACGCGCGAGTGGGGCCGCCGCGTGACGCCGGCGATGGTCCGACGGACGGTCAGGGAGCACGCCCGTCCCGTCGGGTGGTATCGGGAGGGTGCTGGCAGCGAGGAGAACGTCACGCCGCACTACTTCCGACACTTCTTCACCACCCACCTCCGGGACCGGACCGGCGACCGCGGCGTAGTGAAGTACCTCAGGGGCGACGTCGCCAGCGATATCATCGACACCTACACGCACGACTGGGGTGACCGCGTTCGCGACGCCTACGAGACAAACATTTACTCGCTACTGGGTGGTGATCCGAGTCTGCTCTCGAACGAGTAAACTGTATATCGCTATATCGATCTTTACCCCGGATTCGCCCCTCATAGACCGGGTCGTCTGGCCTACGGGGAGTCGTACCGCCACCCGAGGTGACCCCTCACTCTTTAGCGCACGGTCGCATCCCGCTACTCTCGGGTCATCACTCCCGTCGGGTTCGTTCTATGGTGGCAAGCGACCCTGTCGGTCTCGGAACTGTAGTTTCCGGTGGCTCACTTGCCGGGGCCAGCGTCGCCGTCTGGATGCACGCCTCGAGGACCGACTGTTCTGCCGTCGGTCCCGGCCGCCGCCAGCGTGTGACGACTGTCGCGTGCATCCGATGAACCGGACAGCGATATACCGAGACCAGTCGGTACGCCTATACCCGAATTTCGACAAGTGTCGGTACGGTCTCCCCGGTAACGGCCGCACAACCCGGCGTCGACGTCTGGTTCGGGCCGGCGACCGGCGTCGCTGGCGGCGCGGTTGGTACGTTCGCGACCACCCTCGTCATCGGGGCCATCCTCGTCGCCGTCGCGCCAGCCTTTCAAGCGGACGATGACCGAGACGACGGAGCGCCCCGTCGGCTCGTTCGTCTACGGCGCCGTCTCGCTCGCGTTCGTCGTCCTCGTCGCCGTCGTCCTCGCCCTCACCGTCGTCGGCATCCTCGTCGCGATTCCGTTCGCGGTCGCCGCCTACCTCGTGTGGGCCGTCGGCGCGACCGTCGGCTTCCTCGCCGTTACCGTCCGCCTCGTGGACCGGGACGATGGGTGGACGACGCCCCCTCCTCGTGGCCGCGGGACTTGACGGACTCCTCGCGCTCATCGGCATCGGCGGCATCGTTTCGTTCGTCGTGGGGCCGGCCGGGTTCGGTGCGGTCCTCCAGGCCCGCCTCCAGTGACTCGTCAGCCGACCACGACCAGTACTAGTCCGACGCCCGCGAGCGTCGTAAGAGCGCCGGCGACGGCGGCGACGTAGGCGTGCCAGAGGCGACCCTCGCGCAGGTACGACTGGTCGGGACTTTCCGGGTCCACGTACACCGTCACCCGCTCGCCGGTCCGGTCGCGGTAGTCGCTGACGATGCCGCGCATCCGGTCCTCGTTGCCCGTCGCCCACGTCCCGCCGGGGTGGACCGGTCCCCCGCTGTACTCCTCGCCCTCGTACTCGTACTCGTACACCACGTCGGGCGCGTACGTCCGGCTCGCCTTCTCTGGTCCCTCGTCGAGGCGGGCCGAGAGCACCCGTCCCTCCGTCTCGACGAACCGTCTCGTCGCTCGCGTCACCGTCACGACCTTCCGGCCGCCGATGAACAGCAGTGCGATACCGATGACGGTGAACGTCACGGGGATCATCAGCCGCAGCGCGAGTCTCGCGATAGACTGCAGGACGACCCCGCCTGCCGGTTGCATCGGTCAGACGTGGGCCTCGCGCACGCCTAAACGGTTCGATCGCGAGTCCGCCGTTCGGACTCCGCTCTGGCCCGTCCCCGCGGCCGTCGCGGGCTGGGTGCTCTCCGGGTCTCCGTCTCGACCACCTCGCCTGCGAGTGATCCGACTGCTTATGTCCGGTCGTGGGCGAGTTCCGTCGTGCACAGGCTCTCCGTCGTCGGGTCGTTGACGCTCCTCCTCGGGGTGGCACTCGTGGTCGGCGGCGTGTACTTCAGCCTCTCTCAGGAGGCGAGCATCAGGGACGTCTCACAGACCGAGGGTGAGGTCCTCGACGCGACCGTCGAACGCGTCGAAGACGGCTACTACCCGAACGTCACTTACCGCTACGAGGTGGGCGGGACGGAGTACGTCTCCTCGAACGTCTTCCCGCCGGCGGGCCAGCAGCGCGGCGCCGAACGCGACGAGGCCGAGGAGGTGGTCCGGGGCTACCGGGAGGGGCAGTCGGTCACCGTGTACTACCCTGCCGACGACCCCGCGGCCGCCTCGCTCCGTGCACCGCGTGACCCCGGTCCCGTCTTCGCTGTCGGCTTCGGTCTCGTCATCAGCGCGTTCGGCTTCATCGTGGTCGTCGCCGGCCGCCAGCGCGACCGGGACGTCCCGCTGGTACAGGACGACTCCGCGGTCGACCCACACGCGGCGTCGAGTTCCGACGCGGCCGACGACGACCACGGCGACGACGCCGACGTGGGAGCCGATGGCCCGCGCTCGCCGTGATCACTCGTACATGCGCTCGTCGAAGTCCGGCAGGTCGAACTCGGCGGTGTCGCCGACGAGTCCTCGAACGCGGCTGCGGTAGAGGATCAGCGCGACCTGTGGGACGGCGCCCGGCGGGACGGGCATCTGCTGATCGAAGGCCTCTCGGCTCCACTCGTTGTAGTCGTCCACGATGTCACGGGCGTCTTTGAAGCTACGGTACATCAGTTCCTTGTAGCGGTCCTGCATCGCATCACTCCGCTACCCGCACCTTCGGGAGCGACGTCTTCAGCGTTGCGGAGCCGGGAGTGGCCGCGACCGCGCCGGTCGGCAGTCAGCGGCCGTGCTGGCCGGGACTCCCAAGCGTCTCGCAGTCGCGACTCACGATGTGTTCGTCGGGACTGCGCCGGCCGGGATTCGAACCACAGTCGGTCCCGTTCGCTCGCGTCTGCGACGCTCTCACCTTCCCTTCCCTGTCTCGAACCCCGTCATCCCGCAGTCACGACTCACGGTGAGTTCGTCGCGACTGCGCCGGCCGGGATTCGAACCACCTGAACTTCACTCGCTACGCTCGTTCGTTCCGTACCTCGAATCCCGTCGTCTCGCAGTCACGACTCACGGTGAGTTCGTCGCGACTGCGCCGGCCGGGATTCGAACCCGGGCCATGAGCTTGGAAGGCTCAGGTCCTACCACTAGACCACCGGCGCTCACTTGGTTCGCGCCGTCTTCTGTGACTACCGCCACAGACCATCGGCGCTCTCCGGGTCGCGCCGTCGTCCGCGGCCGCGGACCGCAGACCACCGCGCTTGGTACCGAGTGACGCCGCTGCGGACAAGGGCGTTTCCCTTCGCCGGCGAGAAGCGGCAACGGACGCCGCCGCCCATAGGACGAGGATGGGGCCGGCCGTTCGTCTTCGAATGAGCGACCACACAGTCGTGGACGCCGGACTGCTCGTGGACGGAACCGACGACCGACCGATCGGCGACGGCCGCGTCGTCGTCGAGGACGGCCGCGTCACCGCGGTCGGGACCCAAGAGTCGGTCGCCGCGCCGGACGACGCCGACCACCACGCGTTTCCCGACGAGACGGTTGTCCCGGGACTGATCGACGCCCACCTCCACCTGACGGGCGCGCGGTCGATGGACCCGATGTCGTGGGTGACGGAGTCCACCGAACTCGGCGTCGCCCGCGGCACCGCCGACCTCCGTGACCTCATCGGTGCCGGGTTCACCGCCGTCCGGGACGTCGGGTCGTCGGCCGCACTCGGCCTCCGTGGCGCCGTCGAGGGCGGCGACATCCCCGGTCCCCGCGTGTTCACGAGTGGCCCCTCCATCTCCCAGACCGCGGGCCACGGCGACGCCCACTACCTCTCGTACGACATGGTGCAGGCGAGTGAGGGCATCTCTGGGCTGGCCGACGGCCCCGCCGAGTGCCGCAAGGCGGCCCGCAAGCGCATCCGCGACGGCGTCGATCTGCTGAAGATCATGACGACCGGCGGTGTCCTCTCCGAGAAGGACACCCCGCAGCAGTCCCAGTTCACCGACGCCGAGATACGGGCGATGGTGGAGGAGGCCCACCGCGTGGACATCCCCGTCGCGAGCCACGCCCAGGGTGCCGGCGGGATCAAGTCCGCGCTGCGAAACGGCGTGGACACCATCGAACACGGCTTCCACATGGACGAGGAGTGCATCGACCTGTTCCACGAGACCGGCGGCATCTTCGTCCCCACCCTCGCCATCATGTACCAGATAGTCACCGAGGGCGAGGAACACGGCATCCCCGACTACGGTCTCGAGAAGGCCCGGAACGCCCGCGAGGCACACTTCGACGCCGTCGAACGCGCGTACGAGGCCGACGTTCCCATCGCCGTCGGGACCGACTTCATCGGTCCCGACCTCGTCCCCCACGGCGAGAACGCACTCGAGATCGAACTGCTCGTCGAGGAGTGTGGCATCGACGAACTCGACGCCATCCGCGGCGCAACCGGCGTCGCCGCCCGGACCCTGCCGGAGAACGATATCGGCACCCTCGAGGCGGGCAACCTCGCCGACCTCGTCGTCCTCGACGGTGACCCGACAGAGGACATCGCGGCCGTCCGGGAGGTCGAGACCGTCCTCAAGGGCGGCGAAGAGGTCTCCGTCTGAACCGGCGACCGCTCCGGCGCCACCGGGTCACGGCTTCGTCACTCGCGGGCGTTCGCGCTGGTCGATCCCCTTCTCCCTCTGTCGTCCGCTTCAGTTGTCCTGCCCGGAACTACGCCGACGCTGCTCGAGGTGTCGGTTTCGCTCCGGTCGACGAAGCCACACCAGTCCGGTACCTCGGTCTCCGAGCAGACGCTCTCGATGGCGCGGTCGACCCACGGTGGTCGTGGAACTGTCGTGTTGCCGACTTCGACGAACCGTCGAGACTCGATCACTCTGACGGTCCGGTTGCCGACGCTGGCGAGAAACGACAGGTTGTACGACCGCACTACGCCGTCGGCAGTGACCCGTGCGGTGAACGTAATATTTCGCGGATCCTCGAGTGACGAGAACGCGACCGTCGGCCGGATCGGGTCGTCGCCGGGAACGACTCGTCGCTCTGCACGGAGTACGAACTCCTCGGTCCCGTTGAGGACCCGTCGCTCCTCGAGTTCGGGTTCGAGGGTCGAAAACAGGGTGAGCAGCCTGTCAGAGCCCGTCCGGTCGGTGGCTCGTGTCGGTGCCGACCCCCGGTAGGTCGTCTCGTTGCCGACCGTGACAGCCCTGACCGCCGCCGTCCCGTTCGACCAGAACCGGACCCGACCGCTCTTGCCCCCGAAGACAGGGACGGCCTGCCCGCCGACGCGGCGGTCGAGGTAGCGACCGCCGATTCCGTAGCGGGCCGTCTCGCGCGACCGGTACCGGACGCCGCCGTAGCCTTCGAACCGCTGGACGACCCGGTCGCGGACGGTCAACGAGCGTCCCTCGAGCGCCGCGGTGTGTCCAGAGACGAGGTCGGACGGATCGACGCTCCCGCTCTCGCTCACGCCAGGTGGAAACGGGTCGGAACTGGCGGTCGTCCGTTGAACGGCCGTCGGTGAGTCGGAGCGCTCGGGTGCGCCGAACGTCTGGCGGTCGGGACCGCTGTCGCCCCCAAAGGCACCACACCCCGCGAGAACCGCGAGCAGGCAGACCCCGACGACTGTCGCCACGCGGCGAGAGCCCACCAGTCGATCGGCGCCGAGTGCCATCCTAGCGACGACGTTGGCGGCTCGAATTTTTAACACTGCGGTCGGCCATGGCCCGCTATTCACCGGCCCGGACCCGCGCGTAACAGTTCCCCGACGAGACGAACGACCGCTCGACGGCGAGTGCACTCGCCGCGAGGTCGCGGTCGAACTCCCGTGGCGCGTACACGTGGTAGTACCGCGGAACCGTCTCGCCGTCCGGCAGCGTCCAGTCCACGGTCGTGTCGAAGCCCTCCCCGTCGTCGGGCGCGTCGAAGCGGTCGTGTTCCGTGCTCCAGGCGCTCACGAGCGCCCGGCCACCCGGCGCGAGCGTCCGGGCGAGTTCGTCGAGACTCGCTACCCGCCGGTCCCGTCCCGGCAGGTGATGCAGCGTGGCGACGTAGAGCGCGACCGCCACCGAGTCGCTCCGCACCGGCAGTCGCGTCGCCTCGCCCTGCACGAGTGCGGCCCGGTCCACGTCGCCGACGCCCGCCCGCTCGACGGCGACCCCGAGCGGTCCCCGGCTGGCGTCGATGCCGACGGCGCGGTCCACGCGGTCCAGCAGGACCGCGAGGTGCCGACCGTTGCCACAGCCCACGTCGATGCCCAGTCGATCGCCGTCCGACGCCGGCGTCCTCGTCGGCAGGTCCTCGAGGAAGGCCGTCACCTCGGGCCACGGCGCGGGCCGGGTCTTCGCGAAGTGCTCGCCGATGCGGTCGTACGTCCGCACCACCGCCGCGGGACCGTCCGGCCGCTCCGGGGCGTCGGGTTCACCGGGTGACCCGTCGGGCGCGGGTGGCGACGGTGGCGGTGGGGTCACAGGAAGAAGAGCACGAACGCGTAGCCGAGCGCCACGAGTACCGTCACGTGTTTCGCGCCCGCACGGAGGTCGCCAGTCGAGAACTGTCCGGCGAGGAGGCCCGAAAAGAGGCCCTGGACGATGACGGCGTGGATGAGCGTCAACTTCCAAGCGGCTTGGTCTAATTGCCCGATGCCGGCCAGTCCCCCGCCGCCGAAGGCGACGCGTGCGGCTTGGTCGTCGGCGACGGCGGGCGTATTCGGCAGGTTCGGCAACAGCACCACCGTGACGACGCCGACGATGGCGAGGAAGACGAAGAAGCCGATGTAGACGAAGACGATGTACACGACCATCTCGTCGCGGCGGCGGCGCTTCAGGCGACGGTCGGCCTTCGCCCGGTTGGCGGCGATGCGCAGGACCGGACCGATGTCGCCGGAAGCACGCATCGACTCGGTGATGAGCGTCACCACCCGGGATATCATCGTGGTTCGCATTCGGGCGTCGAACCGCTTGAGGGCGGTCTGGAGGTCGGCCCCCCACTGGACGTCCCGCCAGATGACGTTGAGTTCGTCGTTCAGTCGGCCGAGTTCGCTCCGGCGGATCCGGTTCATGCTTGCGACGACGGTCATCCCGGCCTCGTTGAGGCTGGCGAGACGGTCGAGGAAGTCGGGCACGACGGACTCGACTGCCTCGACACGGCGGCGGTGTATCTCGTACACGAGCGCGAAACTGCCGGTGACCAGCAACAGCGACTGGACGACGATGTCGTCGAACTCCCGGAGGGTGAGCGCGCCGTCCCCGAGGAGGCCCGGGATACGAAGCCCGAGGATCAGGATGGCGACGGGAACGCTGACCCACAGCAGTGCGGTTGGCTCCCGGAGGACCGTTCGCAGCGGACTCCCCACGCGGTCGCGGACCTCCTGCAGGCGGCGGTAGAGCGCGAGTCGCCGACGGTTCTCCCGGATGCGCTCTCTGTCCACCGGCGACAGGCGCCCGTCGGCGGTGCCGCCGTCCGTCGCGGCCGGTCCCTCGCCGTCGCGGTTCCCACCGCCGGTGGTCAGCAGTCGGCGTCGGCGCCCGCCGGCGACCGACTCGGCGTCGAGGTCCTCGCGGCGGCGGACGCCCCTCGGCGTGATGTTGATGCTGAGTTCCTCCTCGGTGAGTTCTCGCCGCGAGAAGTCGTCCACGACGCTCGTCAGGTAGAGGACGAACGCGACGTTGAACAGCGGGATGAAGCCGTACACGAGGACGCGAGCCGCCAGTAGCGGCAGGTCCTCGACCGGTCCGATGGCGACGATGAGCAGGATGACCATCCCGAACAGGGGGAGAGCGATGCCGACGGCGGCGTACGCCTCCGCGTACGTCGCCAGCGAGGTGAGGAGGCGTTCCTGCCGGACCTCGGCTTCCTGGCGGAACTCACGGTACTCTCGCTCGAGGAACTCGGCCAGCGACCCACCGGTCCGCAGGACGCTCGTCAGGTTCTCCGACAGTTCGCGGAAGTTCACGCTCGGCGACCGCCGTCCCATCGTCTCCACGGCCGTCACGACGTCAACGTTGAAGACGTCCACGTTGCGGACGGCGACCCGGACCTCGTCGGCGGCCGCGCCGTACACCCGGCGGTTGCGCGCGAGGATGCGCATCACCTCGGTGAAGGACATCCCCGACCGCGAGAGGGCGTACATGAACGAGACCGTCATCGGCAGTGACTGTTCGATCTGGCGGGCCCGCTCGTCGGCCACGAACTTGGGGTAGTACCAGCGGTAGGCGTAGGTCCCGAGTCCGACGAGAAGACCGACGACGATGCCGACGACCACGCTGAAGACGAACCGCTCCAGCGAGGCCGGAACCGTCACGCCGACCGCGGCGCCGACGTTCCGCAGCGCCGCCGGCAACTGGGCGGAGAGGTCGGTGTCGGGCGGCACCAGTGCGACGAGGGCGGCCCACGCCGCGTACATCGCCCCGAGTGCCGCGGCCGTGCCGTGTACCGCACTCAGCAGGAACGTCCGGGCGGCGTACTCCCGGAGCGTGGCGGGGACGTGTGCCGAGCGCAGGCGTGCCTTCCGGTCCGACTGCCTCGACTCCGGTACGGAGAAGGGACCGAAGGTGAGCATCGCCACGCGCGTCAGGACGCGGTCGGTCCGGATACTGAGGCTCCCGAGGTGGACCAGGACGACCGCGAGGACGGCAACGGCCAGCGGGACGAACTCGACTACCACTTTCCCCCCCTCGTGACGCTCTCCCGGTCGGCGCCGTCGTACCGCCGGCCCCCCCGACCGTCGGCGTGTGAGGCCGTCCGTGGTCGGCCGTGGTGGTGTCCGTGTCCGTGCATCGTTGTGAGACGGATCAGTCGTCGGCGGCGGCCGGGACCGGGTCGCTATCCTCGACCATGTCCACGACCGTGTCGGGGTCGGCGTAGTACTCGTTCACCATGGCGGTGAACCGACGGTAGTCGTCCACCTCACGCTGCCGGAGGTAGTTCAGCACCCGTCGGCGGTCCCGCAGTTCCGAGAGCAGTTCGGACTGCGACCAGCCGCTGTCGTCGCGGATGTCGTCGAGGACCGACGACCCCTGCGAGCGGAACTCGTCCTCGTCGGCGTCCCACCGGAAGGCGGTGGAGTAGTCCAGTTCACCGGTCCGCTGGTCGATGCCCTCTATCTCCGCGATGGTGTTCGTGCGGCGCACCCGCTCGCCGTTCAGGCGGGTGAGCGTCTGGACCGAGAGGATGTCCAGCGAGGCGACCATCGGCCGGGGCACGTTGATGGGTTCGTTCTCGAGGCGGTTGATGACGGTGCGGACCGAGTCGGCGTGCATCGTCGAGTACGTCGTGTGACCGGTGTTCATCGCCTGGAACAGCGTGATTGCCTCGTCGCCGCGCACCTCGCCGACGATGATGTACTCCGGGCGGTGGCGCAGCGCCGACC
>CAZEIO010000007.1:0-25807 GCA_964512525.1 uncultured Halobacteriales archaeon | reverse complement strand
CACCTCGTCCACGTGCCCGAGGACCGCGTGAAGGACGTGGACATGACCGTCGAGGAGGGCGTCCGGACGGTCGTCACGAGCGGCGTCGCCACCGCCAGCCCGGACGGCGAGCGCGGACTCTCTGAGGACCGCCTGCGACGCATCGGTGAGGCGGGGGCGACCCGGAGCGGCGAGGTCGGCGTCTCGGTCCCCGACGACCGGAGCCAGCGCCTCGGGACGGACGCCGACCGCGAGCGAGCGTACGAACGGTACGCCGCGGCCGACCCCCGCAGCGCGGACCACCCGGAGGGAGTGGCGTCGAACCGCAGCACGGACACCCTCGGCGAGGCTGGGCGCCCGGAGGACGCCGGGGGAGACCGGCCGGTCTCCGACGGCGACCCCGACCCCCGGCCCGTGGACGTACGCGACGGGGAGGGCGTCATCGGGCGCGATGCCCCCGACCCGGAGGCAGTCAGCGAGGACCACGACGACACCTTGGGCCGTGACGCGGACCGTCCAGAGACCGTCGGCGGCCACGACGAACCGGGGGAGTCAGACATCGATGGCCGGCCCGACGCCGGTGACGGAGCGTGAGGAGATGGCCGACTTCGAACTCCGCGACCACACGGCCGACGTGGCCGTCGCCGCGTCGGGGGCGACGCTCGGTGCCGCCTTCGCGGCCGCCGGGGACGGTCTCGCGGCCGCACAGTGCGACGCGGTGCCCCCCGACGGCGAGCAGTTCGACCTCCGGGTGACTGCGGAGTCCCGCGAGTCGCTCCTGTTCGACTACCTCGACGAACTCATCTACCGGCGCGACGTGGACGGCGTCCTCCCGGTGGACAACGAGGCGGTGGTGTCGGCACCCGCATCGGCAGACGCCGCTGCCGACTCGGTACACCACGGCGACTCGTGGCGACTCGACGGCAGTGCCCGAGGCGTTCCCCTCGACGCCATCGCCGCCCGCGAGGTGAAGGCGGTTACCTACTCCGAGATGCGCGTCGCGGAGACGGCGTCGGGCTGGACGGTGTACGTCGTCCTCGACGTGTAGCCGCAGGGGACCGTGAGACCCCTGTTGACCCTCCTCACGCCGACTTTTTCACCGCCGACCGCCTCCGTAGGGTATGAACCGGCCAGCCCGTTTCGCGGGCGCCGTCCTCGCCTCGGTCGCTCTCCTGGCGAGTGCCGGCACCGCCTCGGCCCACGTGGACTACGTGGTGGACGGCGGTGACCCCGTCGAGGCAGTGTCGTTCCTCCTCGACACGCTCTCGACGCCGCTGAACGCCCTGTTGCTCGTCGGCGGCGCCGCCGGTACCGGTCTCCTCGCGGTCGCGTACCTCCGTCTCAGGCCGGCGCGTCGGGACGTGACCGTCCTGCGGGCGGCGATGGCCGACTACGCCGACCTCGTCCCGTGGCTGGTCCGCATCGGCGTCGGCTTCCCGCTCGTCGGCGCGGGCTTCTCCGGCTACTTCCTCAGTCCCGCCGTCGCTGCCGACCTGCGTATCTTCCAGGTCGCACTCGGCTTCCTGCTCCTGTTCGGTCTCGGCACCCGGGTCGCGGCACTCACGGGGCTGGTCGCCTACCTCGCGGTCCTCTCCTCCGACCCCGACCTGCTGTTGGCCGGCGAGTTCGTCGCCGGGTTCGTGGCGATAGTTCTCCTCGGGCCGGGACGGCCCAGCGCGGACGAGGTGCTGGCGCGCCTCGCGCGGACCGACGGGACCCTGTACGGTCGCATCGACCCGGTGGACCGCGTCGCGGACCGCGTGGACTCGCTTATCACCCCCTACCGTCGGTTCGCGCCGACGGTGATACGGGTCGGTCTGGGCGTCCAGTTCGTCTTCCTCGGGGTCACACAGAAACTGGCGGACCCCGGGCCCGCGCTGGCGGTGGTGGAGAAGTACGGCCTGACGAGCGTGGTGCCGGTGGACCCGGCGCTGTGGGTGGTCGGCGCCGGCCTCGCGGAGGTGGCCGTCGGCCTCGCCCTCCTCGTCGGCCTGTTCACCCGTGCGGCCGGCGGCGCTGCCTTCGGCCTGTTCACGCTGACGCTGTTCGGCCTGCCGGACGACCCCGTGCTGGCCCACCTCTCGATGTTCGCGCTCGTCTCGGCCGTCCTCATCACGGGGTCGGGACCGCTCTCGCTCGACGCCGTCCTCCACGACCCGGCCGGCGAGAGAGAGCGTGCAGTCGGCTCACCGGCCTCGGTGTCGGACGACTGACGCCGGCGGGACGTTCGCACCCGACCGAACCGAACGGTATTCCCTCTCGCGGTCCAAGGCCGACGCATGAGCGACACGTACGACGCCGGCGGCGTGACCCTCCACCGCGTCCGCGACTACGTCTGGGAACTGCCCCGCGAGGGAGAGATGAACGTCCCCGCTCGCGTCCTCGCGAGCGAGGCACTCCTCGACGAGATAAGTGACGACATGACGCTCGGACAGCTGCGCAACGCCACCCACCTGCCGGGCATCGTCGACCCGGCCATCTGCATGCCCGACGGCCACCAGGGGTACGGATTCCCGGTGGGTGGCGTCGGCGCCATCGACGCAGAGACCGGCTGTATCTCTCCCGGTGCCATCGGCTACGACATCAACTGTCTGACGGGTGACGCCGACGTGTCGCTCGCTTTCGGTCGGCGGCGCCCGATCCGTGATCTGGCTGACGGATTCGAAGACGAGAGTGTCACCGTCCTCGACGACGGTGCCGAGGAATCGGACATCTGGCTGTTTACCGAGGACGAGGACACCGTCTACGAGGTGGAGACGGAGACGGGAGAGACCCTGCGTGCGACCGCGGACCATCCCCTCTCGACACCGGACGGGATGCGTGAACTCTCAGACGTCGACACGGGCGATACGGTGTACGTCCGTCCGTTCGTCGGTGTCGAAGACGAAGCACCGCAGGAGTTCGTCGTCGTCTCGGAAGACGACTTCGCGGACGCTAACCGACAGCTCGTGACGGCGCTCGAGGAGCGGGACCTCCTGCCGTTGCGCTCGACCGACGACGCCTTCGCACGGTTGTTGAAACTCGTCGGCTACCACACCGGAGACGGATCGTTCTACCCCGGAAGAGTGCAGTTCTACGGCGATCCCGAGGGGCTTGAGAGAGTTCGCGAGGACCTCGCGGCCGTCGGCTTCTCTCCGTCGGAGGTCCACAGCCGTGACCGCAATCACGAGGTCGACGGGACGGCGTTCCACGCGACCGAACACAGCGTCCACGTCGGGTCCGCCGCGCTGAAGCGACTCCTGGTGGAACTCGGGGCGCCTACCAGCCCGAAGGTCGAGTCCGAGTTCACGGCCCCGAACTACCTCGACAGACTCGCCGACTGGCAGGTGGCGCTGTACTTGTCGGCGTACTTCGGCGCCGAGATGTCCGCACCGTCCGCGATGACCGACAAGGACCTGTACTGTCCGACGATCTCTAACTCCCGGGTTCGGGACCGTGTCGATGACGGTGAACAGTTCGTCGAAGAGATCGCGGACCACCTGTCGCGACTCGGCGTCGAGACGAACGCCATCGGACGCGTCGAGGACGGGACAGACTCGCAGCGAGATACCGTCAGAGTCCGGATGGGAGTGCAAAACGACTCGAAGAATCTGTTGCGACTGTTCACGACCGTCGGCTACAGATACGCGCCGGCGAAGGAGCGGGAAGCGGCGGTCGCGAGCCAGTACCTCCGGCTCAAGGAGAAGACCATCGAGCGGCGACGTCAGATCGAACGCGAGGCCAGCGCCCTCGCAGACGAGGGCACACCCGTGTCAGAACTCCGTGACCGCTACGACGTCAACGACCGGTTCGTGGAACGGAGCGTCTGGAGTGGTCGAGAGGGGCGACCTCGTCCACCCAGGGACTTCCCGAACTACGAGACGTTCAAGGCCGAAACCGAGGTTCGGTCGGGTGCCCGCGTCGAGACGACCGTCGAGTCCGTCGAGGAGGTAGGAGAGCGGACCGTTTACGACATCGGGGTCGAACACGAGGCGCACAACTTCGTCGCCAACGGCTTCGTCGTCTCGAACTGCGGCGTCCGGATGCTCCGGACGGACCTCACGTACGACGACGTCCGCGGCCGGGAGAAGGAACTCGTCGAGGCCCTGTTCGACGCGGTGCCGTCGGGACTCGGCGGCGGCGGTGTCGTCCACGCCTCGCGGTCGGAACTGGAGACCGTCCTCGACCGGGGCATGGAGTGGGCGCTGTCGGAGGGGTACGCCGTCCCGGCAGACCTCGAACACTGCGAGGACGAGGGGTCGTGGGACGCCGCCGACCCGGACGCAGTGAGCGACAAGGCCAAGAACCGCGGCAAGGAACAGGTGGGGTCGCTCGGCTCCGGCAACCACTTCCTCGAGGTCCAGCGGGTGACGGACCTCTTTCGCGACGACGTGGCAGACGCCTACGGCCTGTTCGACGACCAGCTCGTCGTCCTGATCCACTGTGGTTCCCGGGGGCTGGGCCACCAGGTTTGTACGGACTACCTGCGGCGCATCGAACAGGAGCACGACGACCTCCTCGCGTCCCTGCCGGATCGCGAACTCGCGGCGGCACCGGCCGGCTCTCCGGCCGCCGAGGACTACTACGCCGCCATGGGCGCGGCCATCAACTACGCGTGGACGAACCGCCAGCTCGTCACCCACCAGGTGCGGGAGGTGTTCGAGCGGGTGTTCGGCGACGACTGGGAGTCGCTCGGCGTGGACCTCCTCTACGACGTGGCCCACAACATCGGCAAGCGCGAGACGCACGCGGTGCCGGTGGACGCCTCGGGCGAGCCGACGACGCGCGAGGCCGCCGTGGACACCGCGGAGCGAGAACTGTTCGTCCACCGGAAGGGAGCGACGCGGGCCTTTCCCGCCGGCCGTCCGGAGGTCCCGCCGGCCCACCGCGCCGTGGGCCAGCCGGTCATCATCCCCGGCTCGATGGGCGCAGGGTCGTACATCCTGCGCGGCGGGGAGAACTCCCTCGCGGAGACGTTCGGCTCGACCGCCCACGGCGCCGGTCGCCTGATGAGTCGGACGCAGGCGAAAGACGAGTACTGGGGCGGCGACGTGCAGGACGAACTCGCGGGTCAGGGAGTCTTCGTGAAGGCCAACTCCGGCGCGACGGTGGCCGAGGAGGCCCCCGGCGTGTACAAGGACGTTGACGAGGTGGTTCGCGTCTCCGACGCCCTCGGCATCGGCGACAAGGTGGCCCGGACGTTCCCCGTCTGCAATATCAAGGGGTGAGGCCCCGTCGAAACGCCGCAATCGGTGATGGGTTCCGACGGCCGTGCCGAGGACACGGCGCGAATTTCGGGATGTGCTTTACCGACCGTACCGTTTTTGTTACTCGATTCGTCATACCGGCGTTGACCGGGTCGCAGACAGTGTAACACACGGAGAATAGAGAGATGACTGTCTCACTGAGGCGAGCGGGAGTGTTCGTCGTTGGCAGTCTGGTGTTGCTCGTCGTCGGTACGGTCCTGCCAGGTGTGGGATCGGCGCTGGCCGAACGGGAGCACGACCGCGCCGAACGGCAGGTTTCGGTTGAATGCGAGCCGAAGTTTGTCGCCGAGACGGAGACACGGACGAACGGTTCTGGTACCGTTCGAACTGGCCTCGGGTCGGTGGAGAACTGCAGGGAGGAACGACGACGAGCGATCCAGCGGGAACAGCGTGACTGGATCACGTGGGCGGCCACGGCGTTGCGCGTCGGCGGGTGGGCGCTCCGTCTCGGTGGCCTCGTCTGGCTCGCCCTCGCACTCAGGGCTGCGTACTACGCCGTCGTACTGCAACGGTGACAGCCCCCGTATCCGGCACGCCATTTTATCACCTCACCGGACGGCTTTTACCGGGGGCAGGGCTGGTCTCCCCCTTTCGCGGCTCCCTACTTCCGGAAGTCGAACCGTGGCCGGTCGGGATAGTCCTCGAGGGGCACGTCCGGTTCCACCTCCTCGCCGGACTCGTAGCGGACGAAACTCAGGTAGTACGTCCGACCACAGCCGTCCGCGCCGGGGTCGGGGTCCTCTGCGCCACCCTCCCCGGGCGACCCGCCGGCGTCGCCGGCCGGCCGGGAATCGACTTCGACGTCACCGAGGCAGACGATTTCGACGCCGTCGGCCGACTCGAACTCGTCGGTCGGGGCCGTGTACTCCCAGCCGTCGAGTGGCTCCTTCGTCACGCAGCGGTCGGCGAGGTAGCCGTCCCGGTCGAGGCTCGTGACCGCGCCACAGTAGGGACAGTGATAGCTGACGGCGACCATACCACCCGCAGACACTCGACGGAATTAACCGCCGCGGTCTGACGCCCCGGCGAGGGAAACCGACTTGACCGGTCGCTCCGGGGTAACTGCCGTGTACCGTATCGACCGCCCGCCGGCCGAGACGGTCGAACTGGTGTTCCGGGCGCTACGGCAGGCCGGGGCCGGGGAGACGTACGAGGAGGGCGACGTGGTCATGGCGAGAGTGGACGGGGAGTGGGTCGTCGAGGTGGACCTCGGCGTCCCGACCGGTCTCCCGGGGACGCTCGTCTCCGTGGCCGCCCGGCGCGACGAGGCCGCGGCGGCGGGTGGAGACGAGGAGGGTGCCGACCCGGCGCGGACGGCACCCGACGTCGGCCGCGCGGTGGTCCGTGCCATCCGGGCGGTCGCGGGACCGTCGTTCTACCGCGTGCCTGGCGTGGAGTCGAGAGAAGACGGGCCGCCCGGGGGCTGGGCCAGCCTCGACGACCACCGGGCCGTCACCGACACGGGGATGCGCTCGCTGGGCCGGCCGGTGTACGAGGTGGCCGTGGACGACCGGGCGGCGACGGTACGGCTGGTCCGGCCGGAGCGTCACGACACCGCCCGGGCGACGGCGGTGACCACACCGCTGCGCGTCGCCCGTGCCGGCACCGGCTTCGAGTGTCACTTCGACGCGGACGGCGAGTGGACCCGGCAGGACTACGGCGACGACCCGGTGACGGTGCCCGACGGCGTCTGGCAGCGACTCCGGGACCTCTACGCCTTCGGCGTCGTCGCGGTGGACGACCGACTCGGCCACGTCGAACACGTCTTTCCGGCGGTGCCGACCGACGCGGCGGCGGCGGTCGAGCACGCGCGGGCGGTGGTCTCGGTGGCTTCCACGGTCGAGGACGCCGTCGAGTGACGGTCCTCGCCCGACGTGGCGGCCGGAGCGACGGTCCAAACGGGTCTCGCGAGACGCAACTGCAAAGACGCGGCCGACCGACGCCGGCGTATGATCGACGAGACGGTCGAGGAGATACGTGCGATGCGCACCCACTCCTCCTCGACGGTGGCGGTGAAGGCGGCCCGCGCCCTCCGGGAACTCCTGGACCGCGACTACGCCACGGTCGAGGAGTACCTCCGTGCGCTGGAGCGCAACGGGGCCGCGCTCCGCCGGGCGAACCCATCGCACGCCTCGCTCCAGAACGCCGTGCGCGAGGTTGTCGAGACCGCGACCGACGCCGACCCGCCGGACGTCGAGGCGGCGAAGGCAGCGACCGGCGCCGCCATCGAGGAGGTGGTCGAGGGCATCCAGGGCGCGAAGCGAGCGGCCGCGGAGAACGCCGCCGACCGCATCGACGACGGCGCGGCGCTTCTCACGCACGACTACTCCTCGACGGTCCTCGAGACCATCGACGTCGCCCTCGGCCGCGGAGCGACGTTCGAGGTGTACGTCACCGAGGCGCGACCGCGCTACCTCGGCCGGAAGACGGCGCGGGCG
Source organism: uncultured Halobacteriales archaeon (assembly GCA_964512525.1). Taxonomy (GTDB): domain Archaea; phylum Halobacteriota; class Halobacteria; order Halobacteriales; family SW-7-71-33; genus SW-7-71-33. Next base: position 18,144 of record CAZEIO010000007.1, on the reverse strand, counting down.
CTCGCGGACCGCGAGGGGGTCGAGGCCAGCCTCGTCGTGGACTCCGCGGCGGGCTACTACCTCGACCGGGTGGACGAGGTGGTCGTCGGCATGGACTGTATCGTCGATGGAACGCTGTACAACCGCGTCGGCACGCTCCCCATCGCGGCGACCGCGAACCGCCTCGACGTCCCGGTGACGGTGGTCGGGTCCGCCGCGAAACTCATCGAGGAGGGGTTCGTCTTCGAGAACGAGTTCCGCTCGGCGAGCGAGGTGATGCGCGAGCCCGCCGAGGGCTTCGCGGTCGAGAACCCGTCGTACGACGCCACGCCGGCGGACCTCCTCGACCGAGTCGTCACCGACGAGGGTGTCATCCGGCCGCGGGCGGACGGCGAGTGACCCACCGCGGGTCAGCCACGGTCGAAGCGCCACCCGAGGTAGCCCGCGGCCGTCCCGGTGAGACCGACGCCGAGGACGTAGCCGGCGGTCGGGGCGAGAAACGCCACGAGACCGCTCTCGCCGCCGCTCCCGCCGAGCGCTCCAAACAGCGCCGTTAGCCCGGCGACGACGGCCGTCGAGGCCGCCGCGCCGAGGAACGCTCCGACGCCGGCACCGAGCGCGGCCCGCCCGGCATCCGCGACCGCCCGGCCGGTCCGCAGGCCCGTCACGACGGCCAGAAGGGGTGCCAGGAGGAGTGTGGCGAGGAGCGCGACGGACCCGCGCCCCCCGGCGACGTCCACGACCGTCGGCCCGGCGAGGGCGACGCCGAGGAAGACGGAAAGCGTCGTTCCCACCCCGAGGACGAGGAAGGTCACGACCGCGAAGGCGACGTGGCTCACCGACGCCGGTCCGGACTCGGTCGCCGACGAGCGCCGCGGTCCCGTCACACCCTCGATTCCGCGGTCCGGATAATAAGTGTGCCCGGAGTCAGCGGTCGAGCGCCGGTGGTTCCTCGCGACCGACGCGAATCTCGTGGGCCTCGACGTCCTCGTAGGCGGCGACCTGGCCGCCGACCGCGACCACTCCCGAGTCGGTCTCGACGGTGAGGGCGGCGACTTCCTCGCCTTCCGAGCGCGTCTCGGCGACGCGGCCCTCGACGACCCGTGGGGCGCCGGTCTCGACGTCGCGACCCTCGACGGTGACGTGGAGGTCCTCTCCCGCCCGCCGGTACCCCGGCAGGTCGTCCACGCAGCGCCGGATAGAGGCGTACCGGCGCGGCAGAGGCTGGCGGTCTTCGGTCTCGAACAGCGTCTCCGCGGCGGTGGTCCACAGGACGGTGCGGTAGAAGCCGGAGACGAGGAAGCCGAGGGCCGACCGCTCGAAGATGACGCCGTACCGGTCGCGGTCGCTCCGGAGCGCGTTCTGGGTCGCGTACACGGAGCGCTCCCCGTCGGCGACCGCTATCACGGGCGTGGTGATGCCACGACGAGAGCGGGCGGCGTGGGCGACCTCGTCGTAGGCGAACTCCGCGGGGTCCGGGGCGCGGGCGGCGGGCGCGACGAGGAGGTCCACCGTGACGCCTCGCTCGACGGCCGCCCCGAGGTCGTCCTCGAAGCGGGCGAGGAGGTCCGGCGTGAGTGCCAGTTCCAGTTCGTACTCCGCGGACCCGACGGTGTCGGTGACGTGCCGGAGGATGGTCGAGCGGGACTTGACGAGGCTGACCGCCTCGGTGGCCCGTGCTGGCGCGGTGTACCGCGCCGCGAGACCGTCGCTGAGGGTCTCTAGCGTGTCGCGGAGACCGCCCAGCGCCTCGGTCGGGTCCACGGCGACGACCTGCAGCGGCCGGGACTCCTGCAGTTCGACGAGTCCACGGTCCGCGAGTGCCCGGACCGTGTCGTACACCCGGGGCTGGGGGACGTCGGTGCGGTCGGCTATCTCGCTGGCGGTCAACCGCCCCTGGTCGAGGACCGCGAGGTAGGCCTCTATCTCGTACTCTCCGAGGTCGAACTGGTCGCCGACCTGCTCCAGTCGGGCACGGAGGTCCTCGCTCTCGCTCATGTACTGGTCTCCGGGCGGGCCGGTGAAAGTCTTTACTCACGGTCGAATAGTCGGCGGCCGACACAATCCTTATTCCGGGCCGGCAAGTGGGTGGGGGCATGTCACCGGCGGGGCCGCCCCGACCCGCGGTCGGCGGACACCCGCTCCAGTCGGGCGGTCCGTTCGTCGAACTGCGGCAGTGGGTGGTCGAAAACGTCGGCGTCGCGATTCCGGTCGTGGCGTACAGAGTCGTCGCCGCGGCGGTCGTCCTCGTCGTCGGCTGGTACCTCTCGCGGGTGCTTACCCGCCTGTTCGGACGGCCACTCGCCCGGCGGTTCCGTCGGCCGAGCGTCGCTCGAACGGTGTTGCGCAGTGTGCGGGCACTGGTGTTCGCCGCCGGCGTTTTCGCCGCCCTGTGGATACTCGGCGTGCGCTTCGCCGACCTCCTCATCTCCGTTGGAGTGTTCTCGGCGGTGGTCGGTATCGTCCTCGCACCCATCGTCGGGTCCATCATCAGCGGCCTGTTCGTCATCGCCGACCAGCCGTACGAGATAGGAGACATGATCGAACTCACCGACCGCGACCAGCGTGGGTTCGTCGAGGACATCACTCTGCGGTACACGAAGATATTCACCCTCGACAACACCTTCATGGTCATTCCGAACGGGTCCATCCGCGACCGGGACGTGGTCAACTACTCCGCCGAGGACGAGCGGACGCGACTCACCCTCGACATCGTCGTCACGTACGAGGGTAACCTGGACGAGGCCCGCGACATCGTCGAGGGGGCGGCCCGCGACGTGGAGAGCGTCATCACCGGCGGTCCCGGCATCCGGATCGGGGCGGCTCGCTACCCGGCCAAGCCGACCTGTTACATCGACAAGTTCGGCGACCACGGCGTCCACCTCCGCCTGCGCTACTGGACCAAGCAGCCCTACAAGTTGCTGACCACCCGGTCGCTCGTCCAGACCCGGGTGTGGGACGCACTCGAAGACGCCGACGTCGAGATAGCGTACCCCCACCAGCAACTCGTGTTCGACGAGACGAGCGGGTCCGCCCGCGTCCGGATGGAAAGCGAGAACGGCAGCGGAGGCGGTGGCGTCGGCCGCCGGCGGCCGCCGAGCGCCGACTCCGAGGGCGTCGAGACCAACCCGCCGGACCCGTCGGCCGGGACGGACCGCGACGACCGCTCCGACCCGTGATCAGGCGGTCGCGTCCGCCGTGATTATCTCGCAGTCGAGTCGGTCTCGGAGGTACGACTCGACGTCGGGGTCGTCGGTGATCGAGTTAATCATCCGTCGCCACCGACCGGTCTGCTTGTGCCCGATGACGACCACGTCTGCCTCCTCGGCGGCGACCTCCTCGAGGATGGTCTCCTCGACGAGGAACGCCCGCCGGACGACGTACCGCGTGTCCTCGAGCCGTCCGACCTGTCTTTCGACATCGCGCTTGAGGTCGGTCCGACCCACCTTCCGGCCGTTCTGGTAGAGGTCAACGTGGAGGACCGTGAGGTCCGCGTCACGCTCCTCGGCGACGGCAACGGCCGTGCGGAGTGTCCGTTCGGAGTGTTCGGTGAGCGGATACCGGACGGGAACGACGACGCGCGTCACGGGATCGGTAGGGGCTGACCGACGTTAAACCCTGCCGGCCGACGGACGTGCGTGTGACGCGTTCGGCGGCCACCGGAGTCAGGCCGCCGACTCGTCGTCAACGATGGTCACCCGCCCCTCGACCGGCGTCTCGACGCCGTGTTCGCGGGCGTGGCGAACCAGCGCCTCGTACTGTACCGCGCCGTACTCGAGCACCCGCAGGTCGCCGTCGAGAGCCGGGAACTCGTCGCCGGCTCCGAGGACGAACTCGCTCGTGGCGAGGACGTAGGTACGGTCGTCACGGAGTGGTTCGCCGCCGACCTCGACGCTCGTCAGTCCGTCCGAGCGGTCGTACGTCAGGCGGGCACCGCTGACGTGGGCGTGCCACCAGTCCTCGGCACCGAAGGAGACGGGGTCCGCGGCGGACGCGAGTGCCTCGCGGAGGGTGGCCCCGTCCACCTCGACGGCGGCGACGCGCTCCTCGAAGGGCACCAGCGAGACGAGGTCGGCGACGGTCACCGCGCCGGAGAGCGGTTCGCCCGAGCGGATGCCACCGCTGTTCTGTAGAGCGACGTCAACCTCGCGGTCGAAGCCGGCGTTGCGGAACGCGTCCGCGACGAAGTTTCCGACGCGGGCCTCGCCGCCGAAGACCGTCGCCTCGTCGCGGACCACCGGCGTCGTCGCGACCGCGACCACCTCCGAGAGGTCGGCCTCCCGCTGGCGCTCTCGCATCGCGTCGCGGACGCCTTCGTGCACCGGGCCGTCGGCGACCGAGTGCATCGTCACCTCGCCGCCGTCCAGGCTGACCTCGGCGAGACGGTGCCCGTTCACGCCGGGTCGGACCACCGGCACGCCGGCGACCCGGTCCACCGTCTCGCTGTGGAGGTGGCCCCCGAGAACCGCGTCCACGTCGGTCTCGCGGGCTAGTTCCGCGTCGCCGTCGCCGAGGTGTGAGAGCGCGACGACCCGGTCCACGCCCGCCGCCCTGAGTTCTGCGACGGCGTCGCGGGCACTCGCGAGTGGGTCCTCGAAGCCGACGCCGACGGCCTTCGGGTTCGAGGCACCCGTCTCCGGTGCCGTGAGACCGAAGAAGCCAACGTCGAGACCGTCCACGGAGCGAACTGTGGTCGTGCGGACGCCGACCTCCGCGCCGAAGACGCCGCCGTCTGCGACGACGTTCGCCGTCAGCCACGTCTGGGGACTCTCGGCGACTATCTCACGGAGTCGGTCTGGACCGTAGTCGAAGTCGTGGTTGCCGAAGGTCTCCAAGTCGGGAGCGACGGCGCGGTAGAAGTCGAGTGCCTGTTCGCCCTCGGTCGTCAGCGAGAGGACGCCTGGCGAGAAGTCGTCGCCGGTACCGACGACGAGGGTGTCGTCGTCCCGGCGCTCCGCAATCAGTCCGGCCATGCGGCCGATCCGTTCGGGGTCGTCGTACGCGTTCTCCACGTCCGAGTAGTGAAGCAACCGGGCCGTCATGACCGGTCCGACGGCGTCCCCGCGCTTGAGAACTTGGATTCCGGCCAGTGGCGACCCTCGCTCACCTCGTCCTCCGCTCCGGGTCCGGCAAACGCCCCGGTCGCGACACGGGGCGCGTTCGTCGCGACCCAGTGGGTCCGCCGGGGTCGAACGGACAGGGCTTTGTCGGCGGGCGACCCAGTGAGGGCATGACCGAGGTGCCCGGAGAGCGCGAGCCGTTCGCCCACGAGACCCCCGAGGGCGAGACGGTGTACGTGGACCCGGCCGACGGCGACCGCGGGACAGAGGGTGCCTTCCTGGTCGCCTACCGGACGACCTCGCGCGAGCGGCGGTACGGCTGGTACTGTGCGGCCTGCGAGGACCTCGACGTCGCGATGGACACGATGGGTCGCGTCGAGTGTAACCGCTGTGGTAACCTCCGGAAGCCGACCCAGTGGGACGCCGCGCACGAGTAATCCGGGCGTGCGTCGGCGCGGTCGGGTGCCCCGTCCGTCGGCCGACGTCCCGACGCCCGCGGTCGCCGTGGTTTAGTGAACCGCGCTCGTCTCCGGACCCATGATGGGCCAGTTCGGGCGTGTGCTCTCGACCGCGACCGCACAGGAGACGACCACCGCGTCGGACCCGCCGGACGGACTGGGCGGGGCGGTGAGTCGAGCGACGGACGCGTTCGTGACCGACCTCGTGGGAGCGATCCCCCGCATCGTGGCGGGCATCCTCTTTCTGGTGTTCGCGGCCGTCCTGGTCAAGGCGGTCATGTGGGTGGTTCGCCGCGTCCTGCGGCGGGCCTTCGCCGACGAGTCGGACCTCTACCGCCAGTTCGTCGCCACCATCGTCGCCGTCTTCCTCTGGTTCGGGGTCGGTCTCTCCTTCCTGACTGTCGTCGGGCTGGACCAGATAGCCGCCGCCCTCGGGACGGCGAGTGGCTTCCTCGCGCTCGGCGTCTCCTACGCGCTCTCGGGGATGATAGCCGACGCCGTCGCGGGCATCTACCTCCTTCGGGACCCCGACTTCAACCCCGGCGACACGGTGACAGCGGGCGACACCACCGGCACCGTCGAGCAGATAGAGCTGCGGAAGACCCGCATCGACGTGGACGGCGACACCGTCGTCCGGGCCAACGCCGAGATAGAGAAGCGGTGGACCCGCCGGATGGACGGAGACGGAGAGTAGCGCCGCGTCCGCCGTGGGGCGGTCGGCTTTTGTGACGGCGGCGGCTACCGTGCGGGTAGATGTTACTGGGTCACGGGCTGTTCGCGTTCGCGGCCGTCGCTGCGGTCGCGAGCCGCCGGGTCGGGGGGCGTGAAGCGCTCTCCGTCGGCGTCCTCGCCGGTCTCATCGCCCTCACCCCGGACGTGGACGTCCTGTTCGCCCTGCCGGGCCTCCTCCACGGGGTCGGGCGGCTACTGGCTGCCGTCGGCGGGTCGGGAACCGGCGACGTCTTCACCGTCACCGGCACGTTCTGGGCGGCGACGACCGACGTCCACCGCTCGGTGACGCACTCGCTGGTGGTGGGTCTCCTCGTCGCCGTGGGCGTGGCGCTGGTCGGCCCGTCCGGCGGTGGACGACACCGGGTCGTCGCCGGCGTCGTCACGCTGGCGCTCCCGGTCGCCGTCGCGGCGGTCGTCACGGGAGCCGTCGCGGCTGTGATGGTCGGGGCGACGGTGGTAGCTGCCGCGGGACTGGGCGTCCGAGGTGCCCGTCGGCTGTCGCTCTCGGGTCGCGCGCTCGGGACGGTCACCGCCGCGGCTCTCCTCTCGCACCCGTTCGGAGACGTGTTCACTGGGCGGCCGCCGCGGCTGTTCTACCCCTTCGGCTTCGAGCCCCTCGCCGGGCGAGTCGCCGTGTCGAGTGACCCGACGCTGCACCTCCTGTTCGTCTTCGGACTGGAGGTGATCGCGGCGTGGGCGGCGGTCGGCGTGGCGTTTCGCCTCGCCGACCGGTCGCCGCTTCCGTACGTCAGGGGGCCAGCGGTCGCGGGGGTCGGGTACGGACTGGCGGCACTCGTACTCACCCCACCGACGCTCGACACTTCGTTTCACTTCGTCTTCTCCGTCCTCGGCGTCGGTCTCGCCTGCGCGTGGGTCGCCGCCCGAGACGTCGGGCCAGCGGTCACCGCCGACGCCGACCCCGACCCGGGGACGGCCGAGGGCGAGACTGCGGCGACCCGTGCGGACGGTGGGCCGACGGGCCGGACCGGGCGTCGGGTGGCACTCGACGGCGAGCGCCTGACGACGGGTGCCGTCTCCGGCGTCGTGGCCGTGACGCTCGCGTGGGCAGCCTACCTCCTCGCGTACGGCGCCGGGCTGGCACCGACCTGAGGCAGAGAAGGTTTCATTCCGGTCGGTGTCGTACGTCCGGTCGTGTCCTCGGACGACAGTCACCTCGGCCACGACTCGGAGGGGTCCGTCGCCGCCCGGAGCGTGGAGACGCTGTTTCGCGACCGTCGGGTGAACGCCGGCCTGTTCTGGGCGACGGTCGGCGCGCTCCTGGTCTTCGCTGGCGTCCGGGTCGCGGTAGGTGATCCCCTCTCCACGGCGATGGCCGCCGGCGTGGCCGCGGTAGCCGTAGTCGTCCCCGTCACGTACCGCTCGTCGCTGGTGACGCTGCCGTGGGAACTCGTCGCCATCGCGGCGGTGCCGACGGTCGGCCGGGCGTTCGTCCCCGGCGTCGGCGGCATCGTGGCGTCGTACCTCGCCGTCGCCGCCGTGGCACTGATCGTCGCCGTCGAACTCCACGCGTTCGCTCCCGGCATCTCGATGTCGTACGACTTCGCGGCCGCGTTCGTGGTGGTCACGACGCTCGCCGCGGCGGGGGTGTGGGCGCTGGCCCGCTGGCTCGCCGGGCTCACCCTCGGCACGACGCCGCTGACGGACGAGACGGCACTGATGTGGGAGTTCGTGGGATCGACAGTCGCCGGCGTGCTCGCCGGAGTGGCACTCCGACCGTACTTCGACCGCCAGCCCTACTTGCGGCGACTACCCCGGAGCGTGGCCGGCCGGACCGCGGACGAGGCCCGTTCGACCGCCCCACCGGAGGACGAGGAGAACCTCCGGCACCCGATTTCGGCCGGCAGCGGGGGCGACCGGAGTCGCGAAGCACCGCCCGTCGTCGGTGCGGTCCGCTGGTTCCGGGGCAACCTCCGGGACACCCTCGGGATCACGCCGAACCAGCAGGCGGCCGCGGCCAAGCTGATGGAGTACGTCCTCGTCGGGTTGCTCTTCGTCGGACTGGAGCGCCGCGCCGTCGGCATCGTCGTCAACGCGGGCGTCGCACTGGCCATCGTCCAGTTGCCCGCGGTCCTCGAGCGAGACTACCAGATACCGATGGACCCCGCCGTGACGCTGTGGATCACGGCCGCCGCCTTCCTCCACGCCCTCGGCACGGTCGGCATCCCCGGGAGCGGCGCCACCTTCTACCGCACCGTCGGGTGGTGGGACCATCTGACGCACGCGCTGTCGGCCTCGGTGGTCGCGGCCGTCGGCTACGCCACCGTCCGGGCCATCGACCGCCACAGTGCCGCCGTCTCCCTGCCGCCGCGCTTTGCGTTCGTCTTCGTCATCTCGTTCACTCTCGCCTTCGGCGTGCTCTGGGAGGTCCTCGAGTTCGGTCTCGGCTTCCTCGGGACCGTCACCGGCGCGTCGGTCCTCACCCAGTACGGTCTCGAGGACACGATGCTCGACCTCCTGTTCGACCTCGGCGGCGGCGTCGTCGCGGGCGTCTGGGGGACCGCCCACCTCTCGAACGTGACGGGCGCACTCGTCGAACGACTCGAGAACCGGCAGGGTGGCTGAACGACGTCCTCCCGGACCCGACGGACCGGCCCGGCACTCACTTTATATTGCCGGGCGACGAGTTAGGGGGTGATGGTCTTCAAGAAAGTCCGGCTCATCGGGACGAGCAGCGAGAGTTTCGACGACGCGACACAGGACGCCCTCGACCGGGCGGAGCGCACGCTCGAGAACGTCATGTGGATGGAAGTCGAGGAGATGGGCGTCGAGGTGGCCTCGACCGACCAGCCAGAGTACCAGACCGAGGTCACGGTCGCGTTCGAACTGGAGGACTGACCCGGTGTAGCGCGGACGACCGGGCGACCGCTCGGACCGGATAGCGGTGGAGGTGAACGAGTCCTCCTCGGGACTCAGAGACGGCCGCGAATGGCGTCCACGACGGCCGCGGCCGACCGCTCGATGCCGGACTGCTCCAGCAGCTTTGCGACCTTCGGGTGATCGAGGTCCACGTGCGGGCAGAACTCGCCGCACTCCTCGTTGGGACACTTCACCTCGACGGACATCACCCTGTAGGATCGGTCCACGTACTGGCCGCCACAGGCCGCACACTCGAAACTGGGCATACCCCATGTTTCGGTCTCCACACTTGACACCCTTTCGGCTACACCGGCGCCGGGACAGGGCCTTTGGCGTTCGGCCCCCTCGGTGGCGCATGGCAGCAGCCACGGTCACGGAACACGACGGACGCATCCTCGCCCGCTACGAGACGCCGGAGATGGTGTTCGAGGTGAACACCGACGCCGTCGAGGTGACGGACGTCACCCTCGAACTGTACCGCGACGGCGACCGCGTGGGCGCCATCTACAACGACCACGGGACAGAGAAGACGATGGCACACCTCTCGACGCCCGGCGACGGGGACTTCCTCGGTGTCGAGGTGCCGAAGTCGTTCGTCGCGGACCTCCTCGACCTGGCCGTCGAGACGGGCCGCGTCACCGAGGGCGACCCGGACGCCTACGCGCTCCGAGTGCTCGACTGAGTCTGGACGGTCGCGTACATCTCACCCCGACTCGTCGTCGGTCTCGGCAGCGTCGAGCGGTGTGTCCACCGCCTCGGGGCGGTCGCCCACGCGACGGTACACGCTCTCGGCGTGGGCCTCGAGGCCCTCGGCCTCGGCCAGTGTCGTGATAGTGTCGGCCAGACCGCCGAGAGTGCCGGAGTCGAGTCGCTGGACGGTCGAGGACCGGAGGAAGGTGTCCACGGAGAGACCGCCGTGGACCTTCGCGCCGGCGCCCGTCGGCAGGACGTGGTTGGTCCCGGTGGCGTAGTCGCCGGCCGCGACGGGCGTGAAGTCACCGAGGAAGACGCTGCCGGCGTTCGTGATTCGCCCGGCCAGTGTCTCGTCGTCCTCGGCCTGTATCGAGAGGTGTTCGGCCGCGTACTCCTCGGCGAACAGGACCGCTTCACTCATCGACCGCGCGAGGAAGACACCCGAGGCGTCGTTCGCGAGGGCCGACCGGATGGTGTCGGCACGGTCGCGGCCCTCGACCTGGCGGTCGAGTTCGGCGACGAGCGTCTCGGCGACGTCCTCGCTCGCCGTCACGGCGGCGACCGCGGCGTCTGGGTCGTGTTCGGCCTGAGCCAGCATGTCGGCGGCGACGTAGCTGGTGTCACACGTCTCGTCGGCGACCACCAGAATCTCGCTCGGCCCGGCGAGGAAGTCTATCTCGACGTCGCCGCGGACCTGCGCCTTCGCCGCGGTCACCCACTTGTTGCCCGGCCCGACTATCTTCTGGACGCGGTCCACCGTCTCGGTGCCGTACGCGAGTGCGGCGACCGCCTGCGCACCGCCCGCAGCGTACACCGTGTCCGCGCCGGCGGCGTACACGGCCGCGAGCGTGGCGTCTGCCGCGCCCGGCGGCGTCACGACGGCCACCTCCTCGACGCCGGCGACGTTCGCGGGCACGACTCCCATGATGGCACTCGACGGGTACGCCGCGGCACCGCCGGGGACGTACACGCCCGCCCGCTGGATGGGTCGAAAGCGCCGGCCGAGCGTCCGGCCGTCGAACGTCGCTCGCCAGTCGTCGGGCACCTGCGCCTCGTGGAACTCCCGGACGTTCTCGGCGGCGCGGTCGATGGCGTGTCGCACGTCCCCGTCGAGGTGGTTGTACGCCCGGGCGGCGTCGCCGCTGACGTCGAGATTGCCGACCTCCTCGTCGTCGAGCTCCCGGGCGAACTCCCGGAGCGCGGCGTCGCCCTCCGTCCGCACGCGCTCGACGATGTCGGCCACGTCCGAGTGGACCGCCGCCGTGTCCACCGACCGCTCGAACACGCTGCGGCGCTCGTCGGGCGAGAGGTCCGCGACGCGTCTGACTCCCAGTTCGACACCACCGGGTGCGGAGTCGTCCGCTGAGTGCTCGCTCATGGTCGTCGTTCGGCCGGCGTCGGTAAGACGGTTTCCCGCCGTAGTCGTGGCTGGGAGCCGTTGACACGGGTCCGCGGGACTTATTCCGCCGTCCGCCCGCGGGCAGACGTGGCCTCTACCGCGGGCGAACGACGGGGAGACGACGAGTCGGCGTCGGAAGCGACGGCGCCGACCGCGACCGGACCGGGGACGGACACGCTCGACACTCCCGAAGAGCGTCTCGCCGAGGCGCTCGAGCGGGTCGCCCACGGCGCGACGGTGTCCGTGCCGGCCATCCTCCTCCAGCGGGCGCTGGACCTCGCCGTCGCGGCCGTCCTCTCGAACGGTCTCGGCGCGGCCGCGTACGGCGTCTTCTCACTCGCGCGGCGACTACAGGCCTTCCTCCTGTCGCTCGCTCGTGGGTTCGCCGGCGGTCTCAGTCGCTTCCTCCCGACCGCCGGCCCTGACGAGCGCGACGCCATCGTGACCGTCGCCGGCGGCCTGACGCTCGCGACGGCGGCCGTCTTCGGCGCGATGCTGTACGCCGGCGCTCCGGCGGTGGCGGCGGTCGCCGGCGAGGGACCGCAGTTTCGCCGTCTCCTGCGGGCCTTCGCGGTCGGACTGCCGGTGCTCGCGTTCGCGTACGCCCTCGTGGTCGGGACGCTCCGGGCACTGGAGGCGGTCACGGCGAAGACGCTGGTCGGACAGGTCGCCATCCCCGGCGCGTGGCTCGCCGTCGCCGTCGGCGGCGTCGTGGCGTTCGGTGACGCGCTTTCGGTCGCGGTCTCGGGTATCGTCGCCGTCGCCGGCGTCGGCCTCGTCGGGGCGGCGTGGCTGGTCCAAGAGTGGGACCTCAGACCGCGGGTTCGGGGGGACGCGGTCGCGGCGACGTGGCGCCGGTACGTGGAGTACGTCGTTCCCGTCGCACTCGGCGGGGTCGCGACCACCGTCCAGCGTCTGGGCTTCTACCCGCTCATCGCGCTGTACCTCTCCGGCGTCGCCAGCGGCGTCTTCACGGTCGGCGTCCTCGTCGGTGGTCTCGTCCGCCTCCCGCTGATGGGAATCAACCAGTTCATCTCGCCGGTCGCCGCCACCCTGCACGACCGGGACCACGGCGAGGCGCTCTCGCGACTCTACCACGTCACCAGCCGTCTGGTCCTCGGCGGCGTGACCGGTCTCGCGGTCCCGGTGATCGCCTACCGGGAGGCGGTGATGACGGCCTTCGGCGAGACGTTCGTCGCCTACGCGCCGCTGCTCGTTGGCTTCGTCGTCGCGCAGTACGCCGCCTGTGCCGCCGGCAGCGTCGGTATCCTCCTCAAGATGACCGACCACCAGCGCGCCTCGCTCGTGGTGAACACGGTCATCACGCTCGGACTGGCGGTGACCGCCGTCCCCCTGACCGTGGAGTTCGGTCTCACCGGCCTCGTGATCAGTTACGTGTTGATGCTCACCGTCAACAACGGTCTCGAGGTCGTCGTCCTCTACCACCTCGAGGGGCTCCAGCCGTTCACGCGCCGACACCTCGCGCCGGTCGCGGCCGCCGTGCCACTCGCCGCCGTCGCCCTCGCCGTCCGCGCTCTCGGCGTCCCCCTCGCGCCGCTCGTCGGCACTGCCGCCGGTCTCGTCGCGTACGGACTCGCCCTGCGGGCCATCGGCTTCACCGACGTCGAGCGCCGACTGGCAGGGACGCTCGTCGGGCGCTACCGCTCCGCGCTCGCACGGGGTGACTGAGCGGTCTCGAGCGAGACGTCGCCCACCTCCCCACCACCGTCGCCACCCCGGACGCCGTCCGACCAACACTTATCGGCTCCCTCGCCGACCGCACGGTCGTGTCACTCACCTTCCCCCCGCCCGAGGACCGGAGCGGTCCGGTAGTGTCGGCACCACCAGGGGTCGAAGCGACGGCCGTGACCGACGCCGTCGAGTTCGCCCGGCTACACCCGACGCCGCCCGAGAGCGTCGCCTACGACTACTCGAACCAGGACCCCTGGCCCGGTGACCCGCCGGAGCACGCTGGCGCACTCGGCCCGTTCCCGGACCGCCGGGGCGACCAGAACGGCGTCGTCCTCCACCGTGGCGAGGTGGTCGCGGAGTGGGGCGACACGACCCGCGTGGACCACTGCTTCAGCGTCGCCAAGTCGTTTCTGTCGCTGCTGGCCGGCGTCGCCGTGGACCGGGGCCTGATCGACGACGTGACCGACCGGGTCGGCGAGAGCGTCGCCGACGGCGGGTTCGACTCCGACCGTAACCGGCTGATAACCTGGGAGCAGTTCCTCCAGGGCACCAGCGAGTGGGAGGGCGAACTGTTCGGCAAGCCCGACACGGTGGACCGCAACCGGCCGGTGGGTCGCGACGAGAGTGCCGTCGGCGACCGCGGGACGCGCGAACTCCGTGAGCCCGGCACCTACTGGGAGTACAACGACGTCCGGATCAACCGCCTGGCACTGTCGCTGTTGCGGGTCTGGAACAGGCCGCTCCCGCGGGTGCTCGCGCACGAACTCCTCGACCCCATCGACGCGACTCGAAGCTGGGAGTGGCACGGCTACTACAACTCCGACGTGCGGGTCGGTGGTCGGACGATGAAGTCCGTCTCCGGCGGCGGTCACTGGGGTGGCGGCCTCTGGATCAGCAGTCGCGACCTGGCCCGCGTGGGGCAGCTCCTTCTCGACAGGGGGCGATGGGGTGACGGGCGGCTGCTCTCGGCCGAGTGGATCGACCGCGCGACCGAGCCGTGTCCGGTGCAGTCCGAGTACGGCTACCTGTTCTGGCTGAACGCCGACCGCGAGCGCTGGCCCGCCGCCCCGGCCAGCGCGTTCGCCGCCGTCGGCCACGGCACCAACACCGTCTGGGTGGACCCGGAGCACGACCTCGTGGTGGTGCTCCGCTGGATCGACCCCGAGAGCGACGGTCCGGCGGCGTTTTACCGCCGACTGCTGGCCGGCGTCGAGGCGGCGGACTGACCGGCCGACTGGCGGCCGGCACCGCCCACGACCCCGGGTCGGGTCGCGGACCCGGGGAGAGGCCCCGGCAGTCCGGACAGCGAGTGTAAACACGTATCTGACTCTCGGCGCGTGAACGAGCATGGAGGAGTTCGAGGGGACGATCCTGACCGGACGCTCGTTCGACCCCGTTCGCGGGCGTGTCGTCGTCCACGACGGTCGGATCGAGGCCGTCGAGCGAACGGCGACGGACTCGACGGCCATCGTCCTGCCGGCGTTCGTCAACGCCCACACCCACGTCGGTGACTCGGTCGCGAAGGAGGCGGCGGTCGGTCTCTCGCTCGACGAGGCGGTCGCGCCGCCGGACAGTCTGAAGCACCGGCGACTCGCGGCGGCCGACCGGGCGGACCTCGTCGCCGCCGTGCGCCGGACGCTGCGACTGATGGAGCGGGGCGGCACCGGCGCGTTCCTCGACTTCCGCGAGTCTGGGGTCGAGGGCGCACGGGCACTGCGGGCGGCCGCGCGGGACCGAGACGTGGAGGCGTTCGTCTTCGGGAGCGGCGACGCGTCGGTCCTCGCCGTCGCGGACGGCTACGGGGCCAGCGGAGCGAACGACGACGACTTCGAGGCCGAACGGGCGGCGGCACGGGACGCGGGCGTCCCCTTCGCCATCCACGCCGGCGAACCGGACGCGACGGACATCCACCCCGCACTCGACCTCGACCCGGACCTCCTCGTCCACATGGTCCACGCCGAGACCGACCACCTGCGCCGCGTGGCCGACGAGGCGGTCCCAGTCGCCGTCTGTCCGCGGGCGAACCTCGTCCTCGACGTCGGCCGACCGCCGGTCCGAGAACTGCTCGACCACACGACCGTGGCCCTCGGGACGGACAACGTCATGCTCAACTCGCCGTCGATGTTCCGGGAGATGGCCTACACGGCGAAGACGTTCGACGTGACCGCCCGGGAGGTGCTCCGGATGGCGACCGTGGCGGGTGCCGAGGCCGTCGGCCTGGATCGTGGCGTCGTCGAGGCCGGGAAGCGGGCGGCACTGCTGGTGGTGGACGGCGACTCGGACAACCTCGCGGGGTGCGAGGACCCGGTGCGTGCCGTAGTGCGGCGGGCCACCGCCTCGGACGTCGAGAGAGTCGTCCTGTAGGGAGAGGACCGAACCGGGCTGACACGGGCGTCGCTCACGCTCTGGCGCACGAGAGTGTCGCCCGGAACACTAACGGCCGGCGTCATCCCGTGGGAGCGTCCCGCGTCGGCCGGGAAACCCTCGTGCCGGGCGCGCCCTGTACGGGGGCGAACCGTGTCGCGTGCCCGGGTTCTCCGCCTGTCATCGCTCCCGAGTGGGGCCTCGGGCGGGGACTTGTGGCACGCCCCACGAGTTCGGGGCGGCGAGCGCAAGTCGCTTTCGACCGCACCGGCACGGGTCACACTCCCGACGCCGTCCGGGGTGGCCCCGGCGGTCCTAACTGTACACGTACTCGTCCTCGGTCATCTGGACGTACCGGCCGTCTCGGTTGGCGAAGCGGTGGTACCGGTACTGCAGGTAGAACTGCAGTCCGGTGAGACCGCTCCTTGGCGACATCGAGACGAGTCCCGACCCGTCGCCGTTGGCCCGTAACATCTCCCGGACGGACCTGAACGCGCGGTCCCAGTCCCGCGGTCCGTACTCCTCGACGATGTCCGCGAAGGCGACGTTGCGGACGATCTCCGTGCCGACGGCGGCCCGCCACGCGGCGTTGTAGCGGTGCATCCGGTCCTGTGCGGCGAGGCGACCGGCCTCCCGGCCCGTGCGGACGGCGAGGTGATAGCCGCCCTCGTGGAAGGCCGACGTCGCGCCCATCGCGCCGCCAACCACCGCGACGTCGGCGCTGGCGTGCGACTCAATCGGGCGCGTCGAGGAGATGGGGTAGGTCTCGGTGCCCCCGGCCTTGCCACGGTCCTCCACCAGCGGAAAGTCGTCCAGTTCGTACCCGCGCGGGCCGTACTCCCGTTCGATGAGGCGCCTGACGTACTCGCCGCCGCGGGGCACGCGGTCGTCGTCGTGACGCAGGAGGGCGTACTCCTCGCGGTCCTCGACGGTGTCCAGGTCGAGGTCTATCGGCATCGTCAGTCCGACCCGGGCGACCCTGCCGTCGTTGGGGAACACCCACGGGTAGGCGGTCTCGCCGGGCATGTACCCCCACCAGAACTTCAGGGTGTCGTCGTCGAACAGTTCCGGCGGGAAGCGGCGGTGTTCCTGGTAGGCGATGTGGTTCACCCGCTTCGAGGAGAGTCGCTCGCTGGCGGCGACGTCGTCCGGGAGGAACTGGTCGAGGACGCCGTTGGTCACCGTCCGCTGTGGACCGTCGGCGAGGACGAGGCGGTCCGCCGCGACCGTCCGTCCGTCGGCGAGTTCGAGGACGTGGTCCTCGTCGCTCCCGCCGACGTCCACGGAGCGCACGCCGTTGCCCACCTCGTAGCGAGCGCCGGCGGTCTCCGCCCGGTCGCGGAGGTGGTCGTCCATCCGTGCGCGGTGGAAGGTGTAGCCCATCGCGGGATAGGAGGCCGAGATACCGGTCTTCTCGAGGGTGACGGACTCGCTGGGGCCGAGGAACTCGGCGTCGTCGATCCGCTGGAGGACGACGCCGTCGGGGAACTCGCTCGGGTCGAGTCCCATGATGTCCACCCAGTAGTCGAGCATCCCCGCGGCGTCGGTCGAGTCCGGCCCCTTTTCGGCGCGGTCGGCCCGCGGCACTCCCTTCTCGACGAGGAGGGTGTCCGCACCGCCGGCCGCGGCCTCCATCGCGGCCGACGAACCGCCGGGGCCGCCGCCGACGACTGCGACGTCGACGTGTTCCATACGTACGGATCGGTGCTGAGGGTTAAAACGAGTCCGGTCGGAGAGCGGACGACGGCACCGACCACCGGGAGCCACGCTTTTTGTCGCGTCCCACGCATCCGGGGACATGCCAGACGACTCGACCGTCCGCGTCGAGCGAACGAACGGGGTCGGACGGATCGTGATGGACCGCCCCGACCGTCACAACGCGATGGACGCACCGATGGCGACGGCACTCCGGGACGCCGTCCTCGACCTGTCGGAGGACGACGCCGTCCGGGCGGTGGTCCTCACGGGCACCGACGGCGCGTTCAACACCGGCGCGGACCTGTCGGTGCTGTCGGGGACACCCGAGGACGGTCGCCGCCTGCGGGGCATCGCGACGCCACTCCACACCGCCGTCGCCGGTCTCGTGACCGCGGACAAGCCGGTCGTCACCGCGGTCAACGGCGTGGCCGCCGGCGGCGGGTTCGGACTGGCACTGTCCGGCGATATCGTCCTCGTCAGCGACGCCGCCCGCTTCGAGTACGCCTACACCCGCCTCGGCGTCTCCGGCGACGGCGGGTCCACCTTCTTTCTGCCTCGGCTCGTCGGCGGTCGCCGGGCACGCGAGATCGTCCTGCTCGACGAACCGATCGACGCGGAACGGGCCGTCGCGGACGGCCTCGCGACCGAGGTGGTGCCGGACGGGGAGTTCTCGGCGCGAACCGCGGAGGTGGCGGCGACTCTCGCGGACGGGCCGACGCGGGCCCACGCCGCGACGAAGCGGCTACTCGCGCGGAGTTTCTCGCGGGACCTCCCGACGCAACTCGCGGCGGAGTCGGACGCGATAGCCCGCCTCGCGGCGACCGAGGACTACGCCGCCGGCCACGCGGCCTTCGGGACCGACGAGGAGCCGCAGTTCGACGGTCGGTGACGTCTCAGTCGTCGTCCACCGCCGCGACCGTCGTGGGGTCGGTCTCCGTGCCGGCCTCGTCGCCGGTGACGCCGTCCGGCCGCGACTCGACGAGCGAGCGCCCGGCGAGGAGAGCAGCGAGGAAGGCGAGGACGCTCCCGACGGCGAAGGCCGCCCGGATACCGGTGAGCGTCGCGACCCCGCCGATTATCGGCGGTCCGACGACACCGCCGACGCCCTTGGCCGTCGAGCGCAGGCCCATCAGTTCGGACCGCCGCTCCAGCGGCGCGACGTCGCCGATGAACGCGAGGGCACCGGTGGTCA
>CAZEIO010000006.1:0-27189 GCA_964512525.1 uncultured Halobacteriales archaeon | reverse complement strand
GCCGGCCCGCTGGACGCGGCTGACCGTCGTCTCTGCGGCCATCCGCAGGAGTTCGAGCGTGTACTCCTCGTCGAGTTCGAAGTCCGTCCCGCGGACGAAGGTGATGGCCCCGGTGTCGGCGCCCGCGGCCTCGACCATCGCCTGGATGGCCTCTCGGTAGTAGCGCGAGCGGGCGTCGAGCAGGTCGAAGGGCGACTTCTCGTCGTCGAGGTGGGCGTGGAGGTCCGCGACGAGGACGGTCACGTCGAGACCCGCCCGGAGGAAGTCGGCCAGTTTCCGGATGGTGGTGTAGTGACCGATGTGCATCTCGCCGGTGGGGGCGTAGCCGATGTACGCCGAGGGGTCCTCGCGGGTCAGCAGTTCGCGCACCTCCGCCTCGGTGACGACCTCCTCGACGTTGCGCGTCACCAGTTCGACGCGCTCGTCTATGCCCATGTCGGCGGCGTCGTCGCTCATGGTGCGGGAGACGCGACCGGGGACAAAAAACGACCGGGTCGCGGCCGCTCGCGGCCGGGAGCCGTGGGTTCTTCTCGGTGGCCCACCTGCACGCGGTATGACCGGCGAGGGCATCGACGCGGCCGCCGTCGCGGGGACCCACCCGTACGACGTCGAGACCCACGACACCATCGGGAGCACGAACGACCGGGCGAAGGCACTCGCCCGCGAGGGCCGACGGGACGTGGCCGTCCTCGCCGCCGAACAGACGGCCGGTCGGGGACGACGCGGCCGCTCGTGGGCCGCCCCGCGCGGCGGACTCTACTGTTCGGTGGTACTCGCGCCGGCGCTGCCGCCCGAAGAGTTCCCGCTCGTGACGCTGGCCGCCGGCGTCGCCGTCGTCCGGGCCGTCTCGGCCCACCTCGGCGCCGGCGGAGCGGACGAGGGCGGCGAAGGCGGCGAGACACACCCCGCGGCGCGCCTGAAGTGGCCGAACGACGTCCTCGTCGGAGACCGCAAGCTCGCGGGCGTCCTCACGGAGCGAGTGGACGAGCGGGTCGTCGTCGGCGTCGGTCTCAACGTCGAGGGCGACCCCGCTGACCTGCCGGCGGGGGCGACGACCCTGCGGGCGACGGTGGGGCCGGACGCGGCGCTCGACCGGGCGACGCTCGCCCGCGACTCGCTCGCGGCCCTCGCCGACCTCCTCGCACGCCCGGACGCGGTACTGCCGGCGTGGCGTGCGGCGGCCGACACGCTCGGGCGGAGAGTGCGCGTCGAGACGCCCGACGGCAGCGTCGTCGGCGAGGCGGTGGCGGTCGAGCGCCCGGGCCGACTGGTCGTCCGGACCGACGACGGCGACGTGACGGTGGCCGCGGGGGACTGCGAACACCTCCGGCCGGCCGACGGCGGCGGGCGGCCGTCGTAGCGCCGACCGCACGCTCGCGACCCCGGGGTGACCGGCGGCGACCGGCCGCCAGGACTCGCTCAGAGCGTCAGGATGCGACTCGCGAACGCCGCAGAGAGACCGGTGAACAGGAGGGCGACACCGACGAGGAGGACGTTGAAGCCGACCCAGCCCACCCAGAGCCAGACGGCGAGGTTCATTCCGAGGAGGACGGCCAGGGCCATCCCGGTCTCCTGCAGCGTCATCACGGCCGGATCACCCGCTTCACGTCGGCGACGCCGGCCCGCCTGACGACCGCCCGGCGCGGGTCGCGGGCGTCGGCGAGGTTGTCCGAGTCGCCGTCGAGGACCACGAGGTTCGCGGGGCGCCCGGCCTCGACCAGCCCACAGTCGAGACCGGCGATTTCGGCCGCGTTGCGCGTCGCCATCCGCAGCACCGTGGTCGTCGAGAGATTCGAGAGCTTGGCGGTGAAGGCCATCTCCCGGAACACCGACGGCGAGTTCAGCATCACGTTGTCGGTGCCGAGCGCGAGGGTGGTCCGCTCGTCGAGCGCCGAGAACGGGGGCAGTCCGACGCCGGTGACGAGGTTCGCCCGGGGGCAGACGACGACCGGCACCTCGCTGTCGGCCACCCGTTCGAGATGGACGTCTTCGGCGTGGACCATGTGGACGAGGAAGTCCGGGTCGAGGTCGAGGGCTGCGTGAATGTCGGAGGGGTCGCCCTCGCCGGCGTGGATGGCGAAGGGCTTGCCGGCCTCCCGAGTCGCCGTCCGCTCGCGGGTGAAGTCCGCGTCGTTCGCGCCGCTGGCACCGAAGCCGTCGCCGGCCTCCATCGCCTCGACCGTCTCGCGGCCGAGGACGACCGACTCGACGTCGAGACCGGTGCCCGCGGCCCGCAACTGGGCGACGCCGTCCACGCCGCCCTCGCGGAAGTCCACGTGCGCGGCGACGCCCTGTGCGGCCATGAACTGCAGCGACCGGCGCATGGCGGCGACGAGTTTCTCGCGGTCCGCCGACCGGAGGACGCGGTGCTTGAGACCGTCCGGCGGGGCGACCAGTTCCTCCATCGTCAGTCCCTCGCCGGCCTCCTTTGCGACGCTGTCGCCGACGTGCGTGTGTGCGTTGACCGGGGCCGGCAGGACGACGTCCTCGGAGTCCACCTGCGTCGGCTCGATGGCCGCTATCTCGCCGTCCTCGACGATCAGTCGTCCCTCGACGGGTTCGAAGTCCGGACCGGCGAGTATCGTCCCGGTGACGTCCATGGATACACCTGTACGGCGGCGTATTTGAACGTATCCGACTCGGAGGTGGCCACGCCGACCGGTAGGCCGTGTGAGCGACGGAAGCGACCGGAGAGACCGGACCTACCCGTCGTCGCCGCCGTCTGCGAACTGGTCGAGAGTGGCGTGCAGGCCCTCGCGGCGCTCGGAGACGAGGGCGCCGTCGGGGTCGAGACCGAGGACCGACGCCGCGGCCCGCCCCACGGCGCCCACGCAGTCCGCGGGGGCGTACACGCCCATCCGCCACTGGGCACGGCCGGCCTGCTTGAGTGCCTCGACGAGCGGCGACTGCCGGTCGAGACGGCGGACCTCGCCGTTGACCACCACCCGCGTGGACGTCTCCGTCATCGACGGGCGACCGGGTACGTCCACGACGACCGAGCGGCGGTCCACGTCGGCGCGGTCGGCAATCTCGGCCTCCCACTCGCGCACCTGGGCGTGGTCGGCGTCGATGACCGCCGCCGGCGTGTCCGCGAGTTCGGACCACACCGCCCGCTTGAACAGATCGCGGTGGTCGTAGCGGCGGGCGTCGGCGGCGGTGCGGTCGTGGTTGCGGAGCGCGACCACGAAGTCGTGGTCGTCCATCCGGCGGAGTTCGTCCGGCGAGACGGCCCCGTCGTCGATGAGTCGCTCGGCACCGCGCCGCAACATCGCCTTGCTGATGCGGGCGGCGTGCTGACTGTACACGGTCGGGTTCATCAGCGCCCGGGCGACGAGGAGACTCTCCGCGGACTGGACGTTGTTCTCCGAGAGGACGAGTTCGTCTTCGACGAAGGTGAGTTCGCGCACCAGCCGGCCCGTGTCGATGGTGCCGTAAGGAACGCCGGTGTGGTGGGCGTCGCGGACGAGGTAGTCCATCCGGTCCACGTCGAGTTCGCCGGAGACGATCTGGCCGAGCGGCCCATCGCCGGCGACGATGCCGGCGATGCGGTCCGGCGAGAGGTCGTGGTTACGGAGCACCTCGCCGACCGCACCGCCGGCGAGCAGTTCACCCACGTCGTCGTGGTACTTGCCGGTGCGGCGGTGCAGGAGCGGCTCGAGGTTGTGGCTGAACGGACCGTGGCCGACGTCGTGAAGGAGGGCGGCGGCCGCGACGCGCTGGGCGCGACGGGACTGTTCGTCCACCGAGTCGAGGTGAGAGATGGCCCGCGTAGCGAGGTGGTACACCCCGAGCGAGTGCTCGAAGCGGGTGTGGTTCGCGGAGGGATAGACGAGCTGGACCGTCCCGAGCTGCTTCACCCGGCGCAGCCGCTGCATCGCCGGCGTGTCGAGCAGGTCCCGGGCGACGCCCTCGACCTCGACGTGGTCGTGGACGCTGTCCTTGATCGTCTTCATCGGGGCCGCATACGGCGGCACCCGATAAAGACCCACGGCCTCCCGCGGGGACGTCGGACGTGGCCGCCGCTCGCGGCTGAAGCGGTCGTCAACGGCGGTCGCGGGCAAAAACGGGGCCGCGGTCGGAGGTCTACAGGACCTCGTCGAAGTCCTTGTGTCCGCGGATGTCCACGCCGTCGCCGGTTATCTCCGCGAGGAAGACGCCGTTCCCGGAGCCGGCGTCGCGCTCGACGGCGCTCATGATGGCCCGAGCGGCGATGGCCTTCGCCTCCTCGTTGGAGAGACCCTCCTCGTAGTTCTGTTCGAGGCTGCCGTAGGCGAGTTGCAGGCCGGAACCGGTGACGGTGTAGTCGTCGGCCATGACGCCGCCGGCGGGGTCGATAGAGAAGACGTGGTGGCCCTCGTCGTCCACGCCGCCGAGGATCGGGTTGATGGCGAAGAACGGTCCCCCGCGGGCGAAGTTGCCCGCGAGCGTCGAGAGGGCGTCGATGTTCATGTTCTCGCCGCGGCGGGCCTCGTAGAGGTTGACCTCGGCCCGGAGCGAGGAGATGAACGACTGGGCGCCGCCGACCGACCCGACGAGTGTCAGCGCGGCCGTCGGGTGGATCTGCTCGACCTTCTGGACGTTCTTGTTCGAGACGAAGCGACCACCCAGCGAGGCACGCATGTCCGTCGCGATGACGACGCCGTCGGCGGTCGTCAGGCCGACCGTGGTCGTGCCGGTGCTGTTGACGTTCTCCAGTTCGTCCTCCGAGACGGGACTGTCGAGGGTGCCCAGTTCGGGTTCGAACGGACCGGGACCGTCGGACTCGAGCGTTGGCGGATCAGGTTGTCTCATCGACTCGTCCTTGCCGCCCGCCATATAAAAGGGCGGCGCTCGCCGGGGGACTCGCCGGTCACGGACGGCGGCGTCGCTGGGCAGGGAGAACGGGGAGAACGCCGGTCGGGTCGGATAACCCGCCGGCTCAGTGCGACCTGCGGCGGTCCACGGCGTCCCCGAGGCGGCCGACGACGCGGTGGAGCGGCAGTCGCAGGCCGAGGCGGGCGAGCGCTACCGCCAGCGGCAACAGGACGATACCGAGGACGAGCGTCACCTGGTAGAGGGCGAACAGCGCGTGGTGTCGCAGCCGGTCTCTCATCAGCAGTGTCGTACCGTACTCCCGGTAGTATATAAATGAATCGGCACGGAGGGGGCGAGTCGAACGACCGTTCGTCGCTATCGTCCCGTCTTCGTCTGTCGTTTCTGGAGACGCCAGGCACGAGCGTCCGTCGGGCCTCCTCGGACCAGTATCACATATAAACGAGCGGTACTCTATCCGGTGCAGAGACGGAAGATAGCGACTGGCGAACGGAATCGTACGCGTAAGTTACGAGTCGCCGTGGGGGGACACGGCGCGGGCGAACCCGGACCGGAACCAGAACCGGAACCGTAAGGCCCCCGCGGGCGCTCTACTGGCACACCATGAGCGACTACTTCGTGGGGATGGAGGCGGCGTACCTCGTGCGCGAGGTGGACTCGGTGGACGACGCCATCGGCGTGGCCGTCAGCGAGGCCGGACGGCGACTGAACGACGCGGGTCTGGACCGCGTGGAACTGGAGGTTGGGGGGACGGCCTGTCCCGCCTGCGGCGAACCCCTCGACTCGGCGTTCGTCGCCGCCGGGACGGCCATCGTCGCACTCGCCCTCGAGATAGAGGTGTACGGCGTGGACGGCGAGGAACACGCCGCCCGCGTCGCGAAGAGCGAGGTCGGGCCTGCCCTCCGGGACACCCCCATCGAGGTGGTCCACGTCGCCGAACTGGACGCCGACGAGGAGTGACCCCGAACGCTTATCAGATAACCGCGGGTTATCCAGGCCGTGAGACTGCCGACGCCGGAGGACCTCCGCGAACGACGTAAGGAACTCGGCCTGACCCAGAGCGAACTCGCCGACCGGGCGGACGTCTCCCAGCCGCTCATCGCCCGCGTCGAGGGCGGCGACGTGGACCCGCGACTCTCGACGCTGCGACGCATCGTCGAGGCCCTTGAGGCAGTCGAGGGCGACGTGGTCCGCGCCCGCGACATCATGAACGAAGACGTCGTCAGCGTCGCGCCGGACGACTCCGTGGCCCAGGCCATCGACCTGATGGGCGAAGGGGGGTTCTCGCAGTTGCCGGTCATCGACGGCGACACGCCGAAGGGATTCATCACCACCGCCGCGGTGGGACACAGCGACCGCGACCCCACCGAGTTGCCCGTCGCCGACGTGATGACGCACACGCTCGCGACGGTCGAACCCGACGCCACGCTGGACGAGGTGGACGACCGCCTCGACCACAACCGCGCCATCCTCGTCCGCGAGGACGGCCGCGTCGTCGGCATCGTCACGGAGGCCGACGTGGCCGCCCGCTACTCCTGAGCCGCACGACGGGGGTCCGACGCCGCCGCACGACTGAAGTTCCCGGACTGGCTACCGTGAGCCGTGACGACCGCACGTGAAGACGAGACGTCGGTGCGCGTCCGCGGGGCGACGCGAGCCGACCTCGTCTCCGTCGTGCGGATAGAGCGGACCGCCTTTCCACAGCCGTGGCCGTACGACGCCTTTACCCGCTACCTCGACAGCCCCGCCTTCCTCGTCGCCGAGGACCCCGGTGCCGACCCGTCGGTCACCGACGGCTCCGCGGGCGGCGTCGTCGGCTACGTCGTCGCCGACCGGGTCCGCGACCACGGCCGCGTCCTCGGACACGTGAAGGACCTCGCCGTCCATCCCGACCGCCGCGGCGAGGGTATCGGGTCGGCGCTGCTCTCGGAGGCACTCGCCGCACTGGAGGCCACCTCGGTCAAGCTAGAGGTTCGGGAGTCGAACGACGCCGCGCGGGCGTTGTACGGTCGCTTTGGATTCCGACCCGTCAAGCGGATGCCCCGCTACTACGACGACGGTGAGGACGCCATCGTCATGCTCCGGACGGCGGAGTGACCGACGACCACTTCAGTCCCGCCGACCGGCCACCGACATGGGATACGAGTGTCCGGTCTGTGGGACGCCACAGGCCGACCGACGACACCTCGCCGACCACCTCGCCGTCACCGCCCTGACGCACGGCGACGACCACGAGACGTGGCTCGCGAACACCGTCCCCGACTGGGAGGACCGCTCGCCGGCCGCCCTCGGCCGGGCCGTCGCGGACCACGCCACCGAGACGGAGTACGACGCCGTCTTCGAGAACACCGTCGGCACCCGGGGAGACCACGGGCACGGGCACGACAACGACCACGCCACCGGCCGCCTCGGGGACGCCGTCGCCGGCGGCGAGGACCGCGGGCAGAGTGACCGCACCGCCGAGAGCCACGAGGTGGTCGAGGAGGCACGCGAACTCACCCGAGAGATGCTCCGCGACGAGGGAACGACGGACGAGGAAGCGATAGGCGGCGCCGACGAGAATCCGGAGACGGACGGGGGCGCAAATGAGTGAGGACGATCCGGAGACAGGCACGGACCGCGACGCGGACGAGTCGTGGCCGGTGGTCGAGTCGGTCGTCGAGTACGACAACGGCTGGTACGAGGGCGGCTACGACCGGGTCGAACAGCCGGACGGCTCCCAGAAGGACTACTACTGGGCGCGACTGCCGCCGGCCGTCGTCGTCGTGCCCGTCGCCGACGGACGCGTCGTGTTCGTCGAGCAGTACCGCCCGGTGGTCGGCGAGCGCCACCTCGAACTGCCGGCGGGGATCGTCGAGGACGGCGAGTCGTACACGACGGCGGGCGCCCGGGAACTCCGCGAGGAGACGGGCTTCGACCCCGCCGGTGTCTCGCTGTTGCAGGAGATGCGAGTCGCGACGGGCGTCCTCGACCACCGCCGGGGTATCGTCTTCGCGGAGGGACTGACCCCCGTCCAGCGGAAACTCGATGGCAACGAGTTCATCGAGGTCCACCCCGTCCCGGTCTCCGAGGCGGTCGCAGCCGCACGCGAAGAACCGACCAACGACGCCACCGTCGAGGGCCTGTTGCTCGCGCAGGCCGAGGGTCTGCTCGCCTGAGCGGCCGGCACCGTCTCGCGAGGCGGTGCGAAGAGCGAGTCCCGGGGCGACGGACTACCGGCGGAAGCGCCTCAACAGGGGAGTGCGTTCGCCGACCATCTCGTCCACGAGGGCAACGGCCTCGTCCGCCGTCTCGCGGTCCACGTCCCCGGCGTGTCGCGCTCGCTCGTGAATCTCGGCGACGCGGGACACCCGCGGATCGACGTTGCGGCTCTCGAGGTAGGCGACGTACTCACGCCTCGTCTCGCCCGGCTGGCGAGGGCGGTACTCCTCACCGAGGAGGAGTTCGAGGCGCCGCACCGCCTGCTCTACGTCGTCGGCGGGCGAGCCACCGGGCTGGTAGCGCAGTCGGACGGCCCGCGAGACCCGCCCGCCGAGACCGACGCGGTGGGCCCCGGCCGCCAGTCCGAGTAGCGACATGGCCCCGAGGGCGGTCTGCTGGCGCGACGGCGTCGGTATCGAGGGGAGTCCGCCGCCGCTCTCACTGCTCACGTTCGCCGTCTCGTTCGGAGCATCCGGCTGCTGGACGGGTCCCTGTCCCGGGATCTCCGGCGCGACCGTGTCGGCCGTGTCGTTGCCGGCGCCGGGCGAGTCGGTCGGCGTAGGCGTCGGCGTGGACGTCGGCGTCAGGGTCGGACCGCTACTGCCGCCCCCGCCGCCGTCGCCGTCGCCGCCGTCGCCGCTGATGACCTCGTTCTCGAGGCGCTCCCGGGGACCGGCGGGCGTCGGGTCGAAGCGAATCCAGCCGTGGTCGGGGAAGTACGCCTCGACCCAGACGTGCGAGTTCAGGCCGCGGACGACGTACTCGTCGTCGCCGACCGACTGGCCGGGCGTGTAGCCGACGGCGATGCGGGCGGGGATCCCCTCCGCCCGGAGCATCGCGACCATCGTCGTCGCGAAGTAGGTGCAGTAGCCGGCCTCCATGTCGAGGAGGAACGCGTTCGCGATGTTGCCGTTCGGCCGTCTGACGTTCGTCGAGTAGTTCTTCGTCGTCTCGAGGTAACTCTCGACGAGTTCGGCGGCCTCGTACGGATTCTCGGCCTCGCTGGTGACGTTCGCGGTCACGGCGCGGAACTCGTCGGAGATGCTCGCGGGTAACTGCGTGTATCGCTCCTCGATACCGTCGGGGTAGTCGGTGCCCGCCTCGCGGAGTTCGTCGTCGGTCGCCGCCGGCACCTGGCTGACGACGACGTAGCTGTCACCGGGGATGAACGACTGCGATGGGAGGAGCGTTCCCTGGCGGGTCACCTGTGCGATCCGCGCTGCCTCGCCGACGACCTCGACCGGTTGGGCGGCGCCGGGCATCGTCTTGGTGCGGGACTCGAAGGTGTACCGCTGGACGACGCGGCGAGTGGAGCCGACCGGGTCCGGCAGACTGTCGTTCGTGTACGCGCCCGCCTGTCCCGTCCGCACCCACGAGTCGCCCGTGAAGCGGTCGTACACGCCGGTGCGCCAGTAGCGCCGCTCGTCGGCCTCCACCCGGAAACGAACCTCCGGCGAGAGTTCGATGGAGCCGACGACCTGCATCTCGCCGGGCGAGCCGACGAACTGCCCCTCGACCGTCGTCGGACCGCCGAGGTTCAGTCGCAGCGGGTCCACCGGCGTCCCGGGCACCAGCGAGACGAACGGCGCGACGACGGCGATGATCGCGACCAGCATCACCAGTACGTCCGCCTCCAGGAGTGTCCCCTCCCGGCGGTCGAGTTCGCCGAGGCCGACGGCGGCGATACCGCCCAGGACGCCCACGAGCGTGGTGATCGGGCCGGCGTCGTTCGTCAGCACCAGGAGGAACAGCGCACCGCCACCGACGAGGACACCGCCGAGGTAGCGCCGGCGGAGCGCGAGGTACCACGAGAGGAAGACCGGCGCCGGCGCGAAGCCGACCGCCCAGATGTCCGCCCGCTGGATCTGGACGACCCGCAGGCCAGTGAGCAGTGCGACCGCGTCGGCGACGAGTTCGCCCGTCCGGTTCAGCAGTATCGTCAGCCCGTTCGGGACGAGCGAGAGGTAGGAGGCGTAGCCGAGGACGGCCACCACGATGGCGACGGCGACCGCCAGCCGGGGCCGGAGGTAGCGAGCCGCGAAGACGGCCCCGAAGCCGGCACCGAGCGCCATCGGCAGGAACAGGTTCGTCCCGCCGACCACGTCGGTGACGTACTGCAGGACGCTGAGGTACGACCCTGTCAGCACGACCAGTCCGACGAGCGCGGCGACCCGGAACCGTCCCAGCGAACGGAGGTCGCCGAGGTAGCCCCCGTCGCCGGCGTCCGTGTCGGATTCCCGCGCCGAGGCGGCGGGACGAGGCCGATCGGGATAGCTCACCCTCGGTCACCCCCGGCGTCGCCGGCGCTCTCGTCGGCCGCGCTCCCGTCCATCGCCGGCCGGCCGCCGTCGGCGGTCGCCACCCGGTCGCCGGCCGCGTCGTCCGGCGCCGGCCCGACCGGTGTCGCCCCGGTCCCCGACTCGCGACCCAAGAGGGCGTCCACGGACATCTCGACGACACCGACGCGCACCGTCGGGTCCGGGTCGCGGGCATCGACGTGAATCGCGGTCTCGCGCTCGGCGGCGGCGAGTTCGCCCGGCCCGAGGATGGCGAGTCGCTCGAGGAGGACACGCCGGCCCTTCGGCCCTGCGACGGGGTCGTGCTGGCGACCGTCGGGCATCACGAGACCGACCGAGAGACCGGCCGCGAGCAGGCGGACGACCAGGCTCGCGGCCACCTCGGCCGCGAGGTCGTCCGTCCCCGGGCTGGCCTCGACCGCGAGGACGACGTCGTCAACGTCGTCCTCGGCGAGGAACTCCTTGACGACGAGGTCGTCGTCGGAGCGCTTGGCGCTCGACCGCCAGTGGACGTCACGGAGGTCGTCACCGGGGTCGTACTCGCGCAGGCGGTCGAACTCCTCGCGCTCGCGGTCCGGTGCGGTCCCGGCGAGGGCGACCAGCCGCGACCGGGTCATCCCCCGCAGTTCGTGGATGCGTGGGTACACCGTCACGCGGTCCACGCTCCCGTACTCGAAGCGTGTCGCCGCGAGTCCCAGGACGTCGCGGACCTCGACCTCGAGCGGTCCGACCTCGTGGACGCCCCGCTCGTGGTACTCGACATCGTAGGTGAACGGACCGTCGGTGATGGTCGTCTCCCGCTCTCCGTCCACGGCCGACAGGCCCTCGCCGACGGTGTCGCTCACGACCCCGGAGGTGGGCGTCTCCACCTCGAAGTCGATGCGCACCTCGCCGCCCGACCCGACCGGAGCGTTCCGGGGTGGCCGTCGCACGACGGTCGGCGGCGACGCTCGCCGGGTAGCGACCACGGCCGCCAGGACGGCGAGCACGAGCGGGAGGACGACGGCGTCGAGCGAACGTCGGCCGAAGGCGACCCCGAGAGCGACACAGACGACGACGATTCCCACCGCCACCCAGCCGCGACGGGTCAGCGACCGTCCCGCGGTCGTGCCCGTCTCGCCGACGCTCATGTGATGGTGGACTCGACGGGGACGCGCTCGAGGGCCTGCTCGACTATCTCGCGGCCGTCGGCGTCGGGCGACTCACCCACGGCGTCGGTACTCGTCCGGATGCGGTGGGCGAGCACCGAGACGGCCTCCGCCTGGACGTCGTCGGGGACGACGTAGTCGCGGCCGTCGAGTACCGCCCGCGCCTGCGAGGCCCGCAGGAGGGCTATCGTGCCGCGGGGACTCGCGCCGAGTTCCGCGTGTGTTCGCGTGTAGTCTCCCAGTCGAGCGGCGTAGTCCCGGACGGCCTCCTCGGTCGTGACCTCCGAGACCGTGGCGATGGCCCGGAGCATCCGTCCCCGGTCGGTGACCGGTTCGAGGTCGTCGATGGGGTGGCGACCGACGACCCGGTCGAGCATCTCCGTCTCCTCCGCGCGGTCCGGGTAGCCCAGTCGGACCTTCTTCATGAAGCGGTCGAGTTCGGCGACCGGCAGTTCGTAGGTGCGGGAGGGCTCGACGTAGTTCTGCGTCGCGATGACGGTAAAGGGCCGGGGAACGGGGTGAGTCGTGCCGTCAACGGTCACCTGCAGTTCCTCCATCGACTCGAGGAGGGCGGACTGCGTCTTCGGCGGTGCCCGGTTTATCTCGTCGCCGAGGACGATGTTGGCGAAGACGGGCCCGTCGCGGAACTCGAACTCGCGGGTCTTCTGGTTGAACACGTTCGACCCGGTGACGTCGGAGGGGAGGAGGTCGGGCGTGAACTGCACCCGCCGGAACGAGCAGTCGATGGAGCGGGCGACGGCTCGGGCGAGCATCGTCTTGCCGACGCCAGGGACGTCCTCGAGGAGGACGTGACCACGGGCCAGGACGGCCACGAGGACGTCCTCGACCTCGTCGTGGTGCCCGACGATAACCTCCTCGACGTTCTCGACGACGGAGCGGGCCGTGCCCGCGGCGTCCTCGACAGAGAGTGGTTCGAGGTCGGCGGCTGGCGATACCTCGGGTGTGCTGGTCGGCGCTGTAGCGTCCGGGTCGGCGTCTGTCTCCGTTGAATCGGCGTCGGTCATAGCTGTGTCTGTGACTGAGCGGCGAGCGTGTCGTCACGGTCGGCAGGCGGGGAACGGTCGGACCCCGCGAGCGACGGTGACTGCGTGCTCACCCGTCTGTCTGCGCTCGGCCGAAGTCGCGGTCGTGACCGCGTCGTCCGGTGATCCCAACTCGACCCTGCCGATGACGACGAGTCGAACGTCGGAGTCGAGACCGGACACGTGGTCTTCACGTCAGATTCGTAGGGAGGGGACAATAAACGTATGTCGCCGTTCGTCGCCCGGTCCGACGGCTCGCGGGTCGGTCGCGTCCGTCGGGCGGCCGTCGCGACCGCGAAACCCGGCGGTGACGGAGGAGGGGCCACCCCGCGGTGGTGGTCGTGCCCGGAGTCGTGCCTACAGCCGAGTCAGGTTCTTGGCCCGCGGACCCTTCTCTGCCTGTTCGATCTCGAACTCGACCTCCTGTCCCTCCTCGAGGTCGGGACCGTCGATGTCCTCCATGTGGAAGAAGACGTCCTCGTCTGCGTCGTCGGTCGCGATGAAGCCGTAGCCGCCGGATTCCTTGAAGAAATCCACAACGCCTTGCGCCATTGCACCCTTGCCTTGGCGGAACTCGGTATATAGACCTTGCGAGATTCCGGCCCGTGGCCGTCACCACTCCTTGCAGTCCGCACAGACCATCGGGGCGTCCTCGCCGACCGCGGCCCGCCACCGCCGCCGGACCGTCTCGCCGCAGTCCGAACACGTCGCACCGTCCGGCGTCCAGTCGTAGGTCGCACGGGCCGGCGCGGGGTCCGTGGGCGGTTCCGGTTCGCCGACCAGTTCCGAGTCGGGGTCTGCCGGTGCCGGTGCCGGCGCCTCCGGCTCCGCGGCCTCGGCTGGTTCCGACCCGTCTGGCGGGTCGGAAGCGTCGTCCTCCGTGGTCTCTCCGTGGAGGAACTCGTCGAGTGACCGGTCGCGTGGCACGATACTGCCGACGGGCGCGAGCGGCTTAGTTGTCCGTGGTCGCGGTGGCGATGCCACGAGCGAGGCGGAGGGACACCGATAAGTTCCGCCCGGTGCGAGAATCGGTATGGTCAGGGTCACGCCGATCCGAGACGCCATCGAGGCGACGGAGCGGTTCACCGAGGTCGCACTGTCGGACCCGCTGTCGGCACTGCTGATCGCGCTGGGCGGACTGTTCACGTTCGCCGCCGTCGCCGTCCTCGGCGGCCTCTCGGCCGGCGCCGTCGTCAGCTTCGTGGCGCGACTCTTTCGAGAGCCCGACCGGCGAGACTGACGGCCGTCTCCGGGTCGGGACCGAGGGGGGCGCCGACGACGATGCCGTCCACGTGCTCCAGTAGTGCCGCGAACCGCTCCTCGACGTCCGCCGCCGTTCCGGCGACCGAGAAGGCGTCTATCATCCGCGGCGTGACGGCGTCGAAGGCCGCGCGGAGGTCGCCGGCCTCGAGGTGGCCGGAGACGGTCGCCGCCGCCTCGCGGTCAACGTCGTGTCGCGCGAGGACCGGCTCGACCGCGCCCCCGACGATGAACGCCACCGGGGGACGGGCCGCCTCGCGTGCCGCCGCGCGGTCCTCGGCGACGGAGACGCTCGCGTAGGCCACCGCGTCGAACGGGCCACGGTCGTCCGGGCGGTCCGAGCGACCCTCGTCGATGCGGTCGGCCGACCACGACACGTCCCGCGGGTGCGAGGCGTTCACGAGGGCGCCGTCGGCGTGTTTCCCGCTCATCCGCAGCATGTCGGGGCCCTGTGCGCCGACGTACACCGGTGGGGACGCGACGTCGAACTCCAGGCCCGCGTCCGCCGCCTCGAAGGTGCCGTCGTGGCTCACCCGGTCACCGTTCCAGAGGCGACGGGCGACACGCATCGTCTCCAGCGTGCGCCGGAGCGGTCGGTCGCGGGCGACGCCGAGTGCGGACAGCGTCGAGCGGTCGCCCGGCGCGAGTCCCATCACGGCGCGACCACCGGTCGTCTCCTGCAGGGTGGCCGTGCGGGCCGCGAGCGTCACCGGGTGGGTGTCGTAGGGGTTCGCCGCCGCCGGGCCGACGGCGAGGTCCGTCGCGCGCCCGACGCGGTCGGCCGCGACGTACGGGTCGCGGTTGAAGTAGTGACAGGAGACCATCGCCGCGCCGAAGCCGGCGTCCTCGGCGGCCGTCGCCAGCGACGTGACGCGGTCAAGCGGGTACTCCGGGGTCAGTTCGACGCCGCGAGCGACGCGGTCAACCGTCCCGTCGGCGCCGTCGGCGGTCATCGCTCGTCCTCCGCGTCGTTCGCCGGCGCGAGGTTGTCGGCCACGGCCGGCACCCGGTCGGGATCGAACTGCCAGTCCCGCAGCGCCTGTCGCACGAAGTCGGCGTCCACGTCCCGGAAGAGCCGGTCGCCGCCGGCGTGGTCGCCGAACGCCCAGTCCCGGACGACGACGGCGGGCGTGCCGCCGTCGCCCTCGCCGGCGACGAGGTTCGCGGCCGCGGCGAGTTCGTCCACGACCGCCTCGACGGTCACCGCGAGTTCGCGGCCGTCCCGGTCGGTCTCGCCACGCCAGTCCCGCGTCGGCGGAAGCCCCGCCCACCCGAGGGCGACGCCGCGCTGACCGGTGCGGAACGGCCGGCCGCTCGTGTCGCTGACGACGACGCCGAGGCCCTCCACGCCGTCCGGCGTCTCGTGGTCGCCGACACCGGGGGCGTCGCGAGGCGTCGCGCGACCGGCACCGTCCGTCGCCGGCGGCGTCGTCTGGGAGTCGTCGTCGGGGACACCCGCCACGTCGGTCCGGGGGTGATCCGTGGCCTCGATGCCGGTGCGGTCGAGAAGACCACGGCGGACGCGAGCAGCGCTCTCGCCCGGGGCCTCCGGCAGGAGGAGCAGTTCCGCGTCGGGGACGTTGGAGCGGTCGATACCGGCGTTGACCGTGACGTGGCCGAAACGCGTCTCCCCGAGGAGGAAGGGGACGGTCATCAGCAGTTCGGTGGACTCCTCGAGGACGGCCTGTGCGAAGCGGGGGTCCTTCCGCTCGCCGGTGGCCTCGGCGATGTGGGCCGCTATCTCGCGGGCCCGTGGACCGGCGGGGAAGTCGGAAAGCGCGGCCGTGCGTCCCTCCGCCTTCGATACCACGGTGCTCGCGACGACCACCACGTCTCCCGACGCGAGTTCGACACGGTCGGCGACGAGACCGGCGAGGTCGTCGCCGGGCCGGACCTCCGGGAGGTCCGGAACAGCGATGAGTTCCATGTGCCGTCTCCGGGGTCGCAGGGCAAAAGCCCGCCGGGTCGCTACGACGAGAGGGTCGCGACGGCGGCGCCGACGACCCCACCGGCGAACACCGCGAGTGGCAGGAGCAACAGGAGGAGGAAGCCGCCGACCATCGGCGTCCGCCCCGGACCGCCGAACAGGGTCACGTCGCCGACTGCGAGGACGACGAGGACGAACGGCGCGACGAGGGCGTAGAGACCGGCCGCGACGCTGCCGTCCGTTCCCGCGTTCACCGGGGCGTCGGTCGTCGCGCGGCGGACGGAGACGACCGCCGCGACGGCGGCGGGAAGCGGCGTTACCAGGAGGAAGGGAACGACGAGGGTCCAGAACGGGCTGACGAAGTCCGTCGCCAGCGTCTCCGGGTCAACGGCGCTCACGAGACCGACGAAGGCGACGACGCCCGCCAGTGCGCCGACGACGACGGCGGTGGTATCCGTCGCCTCGGTGTCGAACATCCCCGTCGAGTTGCGCCGCCAGTTCCAGGCGCGCACCCGGGCCGAACCGCTCCGGTTCTCGGGGACACCGCTGTGTACCACGCCGTCGGCGGCCGACGCGGTCTCGTCGTCTTCCCGGTCGACCGTGTGACGTGTTGGCATACGAGATATAGAGTACGGTGCGGCCGATATTAAACGTATTTTCCGAAATATGAAACGAACTGGTGCGTTCCGGGCGGGGACTACGGCCGATCCTCGACGGTGACGGCGGGGCTGCGGACGCTCGCGACGACGTAGCCGATGCCAGCGCCGAAGGCGAAGCCGGGAACCGCGAGCGCGGTCGAGAAGCGAAAGAGACCGTCGAGCGAGAGCAATCCGCCGAGGAGGGCCCCCTCGACCGGCGAGGAGAGGACGACGAGACCCACCGCGACCGTCGGCGAGAGCAGCACGAGCGTCGCCGCCGCCGCGCCGGCACCGAGGACCGTCGGTCGCGTCTCGCGACCACCCCGGGCGGAGACCGTCCCCGCGAG
The DNA here is from genome assembly GCA_964512525.1 of uncultured Halobacteriales archaeon. Lineage (GTDB taxonomy): Archaea > Halobacteriota > Halobacteria > Halobacteriales > SW-7-71-33 > SW-7-71-33. The sequence continues at coordinate 10,516 of CAZEIO010000006.1, read as the reverse complement.
GAGCGCGGCCGTCCCGCTCCCGAGAACGAGCGCGGGCGGCCAACTGGCCGACAGCGGCGTCCGCGCCACCAGAAACGGCCCGCCGAGGACCACCGCGGCGTAGGGCACGAGACCGACGACGGCGCTCACCAGAATCGTCCCGATGCCGACGCGGGACTCGTCGCCGCGGAGCGCACCGACTACGGCACGGAAACCGTCGCGCACGGTCACCGGGCCGGAACCGCGACCGACGGTCGCGTCGGGTCGTCGGTCGGACGGTCGGGGGCAGTCATCGTTCGGTCACCCGGACCTCGTAGTCGCCGTCCTCGGCCGTGAGCGTGGCGAGCGAGGCGGTCCTCGCCGGCGCGGCACCCGTCGCGCTGCCGGGATTCAGCAGTCGCACGTCCCCGGCAGCCCGGTCGAGAACGCGGTGCGTGTGGCCGGCGACGGCCACGTCGGCGTCGGCCTCCAGACCGGTTCGGCGGAGTCCGTCCTCGTACCCCTGCCGAGAGAGACGGTGCCCGTGCGTGACGACGAGGCGGACCCCCTCGCGTTCGACGGTCGCCGTCCCCGGCAGACCGAGGGCCGTCGGGTCGGTGTTGCCGGCGACGGCGGTGAGTTCGGCGGCCAGGTCCTCGACCGTCGCGTAGGCCGCCGTCGAGTCGAAGTCGCCGGCGTGGACGACGTGGTCGGCCCCGCGCACCCGGTCGCGGACCCACTCCGGCAACCCGGACGCTCGCGAGGGGACGTGGGTGTCACTCATCACGACGATGTCGGTCATACGTCACGGTCGGCGGGCGACCGGCTTATTGGTTCGGCACGCGAGACGGACCGCCGTCGAGGGTGCCGTCGCCGCGAGGGCGGGCAGGCCGGCCAGTCCCGGGCGTGCCGGGTCGTCGAGAATCGTAACGTCGTTGCCCACGGGTACGACAGTGGAACGCATGAGCGATCCCCTCGTGACGGTCTTCCTCCGACACCGGGGGCGACTGCTGGTGCAACGGTCCGAGGGCGGCTGGGACGTTCTCACGACGTCCCCGGGGGACGGCGAGAGCCCGGAAGCGGCGGCCCGGCGCGTCGTCCACGACCTGGTCGGCGTCGGCGCGACCGTCGTCCGGGTCGGAAGACGACTGGCCCGAACTCGCGGACCTCGCCGACCGACTGCGGACCGCCCGGCCGGGGATGGCCACCGTCGAGAACCGTATCAACCGGGCGATGGCGACCGCCGACCGCCGGTCGGCGGCGGCCGTCGAGGCGGCCGCGGCCGACGGCATCGACCGTGCCGTCGCGGCCGACCGCGAGGCGGCAAGACTGGCGGCCGACCGGGTCGAGGACCGCGTGGTGCTCACGCTGTCGCGGTCCGGGACCGCGCTCCGTGCGCTGCGGACCGGCGATCCCGCGGCGGTGTCCGTCGCGGAGTCCCGTCCGGCCCGAGAGGGCGTCGGGGTGGCCGAGACCCTCGCCCGCACCGGCGAACGCGTGACGCTGCACACCGACGCCGCCGTCGGGACGATACTCGCCGAGCGGGCGGACGTGGTTCTCGTCGGTGCGGACGCGGTGCGGCCGGACGGAAGCGTCGTCAACAAGACCGGAACCCGGACCCTCGCGGCGGCCGCTCGTGAGGACGTGCCCGTCCTCGTAGTCGCGGCGAGCGACACGGTTGCGACGGGACCGGTCCGGGTGGAGAGTGGTCCCGTCGGCACCCTCTACGACGGCGACGCGCCGGTGGACGTGTTCGACCCGCTGTTCGACACCAGCCCGCCGGACCTCGTCACGGGTGTCGTCACCGAGCGAGGGGTCCTGTCGGCCGACGACGTCGAGGCCGTGGCGGCGGAACTGTCGGCGCTCGCCGCGTGGGACGAGGCGAGCGAGGGCGACCCGGAGACCGACGACGGGCCGGGAGAGCGCGGAGACTAAGACGCCGCCACGCGAACGGCCGGCGGGCGGCAGTGACGAGGGTTACCCCCACCGAGCCCCGTGTGACGAGGCGTTCTCCCGAGCCGCCCTCCGCGTCGTACCGCACGTGGCGTACCCCGGAGACGGCCGCGGGCGCGAAGAGTTTCCTGACTCGCAGTTCGGTGCCCGGGGACACTCAGAAGAACTGCAACAGGTCGTCGCGGCCGTGGTCGTGGAGGTGGTCGCGAATGGCCTCCCGCAGCGCCTCGGTCGAGTCGCGCTTGGCGCTCGTCGGCGCGACGACGTCCCGCCACTGCTGCCACGGGGGAAACAGACCGAGACGGTCACAGAGGTCGTTCAGCGTCTCGTCGCGGTCTTCGACCTTGTCCATCTTGTTGGCCGCGACGACGCGGTCGATGCCGAGGTCGGCGAGGAGGGCGAACATCTCGACGTCGTACGGAACCGAGTCGGGACCCGTGTGGCGGTCGATTATCTCGACGGCGCTGCCGGCGTCCACGACGAGGACGCCGACGAGGATCTCCTCTGCGTGCCGTTCGAGGTAGCGGACGACGTCGGTCTTGATGCGCTCGCGTTCGCTCTCCGGGACGCCGCTCATGAAGCCGAATCCGGGCAGGTCGGTGAGGAGGAAGTCCTGGCTCGCCCAGTCGTAGAAGTTCGGCTCGCGAGTGACCCCGGGTCGGCGCCCGGTGTCCACGGCGTGACCGGTGAGGGCCCGCATCAGGGTGGACTTGCCGACGTTCGACCGGCCGACGAGGACCACCTCGCTGTCCCGGTCCGGTCGCCCCTCGAACATGGGTGTGCTTGGGCAGCGGCCCTTTTGTCACTCTCGTCTCCGGGGGACCGTCGGGACTATGGGGGTGGCCCACCCGGGTCGGGGCGTGCGACTGGTACAGGTCACGGTGCCGACGGGCAAGCGCGAGGCAGTCCTGGGGGCGCTCGACGACGAGGGCGTGGACTACGTCGTCACCGACGAGACCAGCGGCCGCGAGTACACCGCGCTGGTGTCGGTGCCGCTGCCGACCGCAGCGGTCGAACCGGTTCTCGAGGCGCTCCGTGAGGCGGGCGTCGAGCGCGACGCCTACACGGTCGTGCTGGCGGCGGAGGCGGTCGAGTCCGAGCGGTTCGACCGCCTGAAGGAGCGCTACGACGAGGAGGTGAGCGAGGACCGCATCGCCCGCGAGGAACTGCGGGCCCGCGCGGAGGAACTCGCGCCGGCGCTGCCCTCGTACGTGCTGATGACGGCCGTCAGTGCCGTCATCGCGACCGCTGGACTCCTCCTCGATTCCCCGGCGACCGTCGTCGGGTCGATGGTCATCGCGCCGCTCATCGGGCCGGCGATGGCCGCCGGCGTGGGGACGGTCCTCGACGAGTCGGACCTGACCGACCGGGGAGTCCGCCTGCAGGCGGTCGGTCTCGGGGTGTCCATTCTCGCCGCGGCGGCGTTCGCGCTGGTGGTGAAGACGACGGGACTGGTCCCGCCCGGGACGGACGTCCTCGCGCTCGACGAGGTGGCCGAGCGGGTCGCCCCGGACGTCCTCACGCTGCCGATCGCGCTGGGTGCGGGCGTCGCGGGGGCCCACAGCCTCCGGTCGGGCGTCTCGACGTCGCTCGTCGGCGTCATGATAGCCGTCGCGCTGGTGCCGCCGGCCGCCGTCGTGGGTATCGGCGTCGCGTGGGGACTGCCGGCGGTGGCGCTGGGTGCGGCGGTGCTGGTCGCCGTCAACGTCCTCTCGATCAACCTCGCGACGCTCGTGACGCTGTGGTACGTCGGCTACCGCCCCGACCAGTGGTTCCGGACGGACGAGGCCCGCGCCAGCACGGTCCGGCGGGTCGTCACGCTGGCCGTCGCCGTCACCGTCCTGACGACGGTGCTTGGCGGCGTCACGCTGGTCTCCTACCAGCAGGGTCTCGCGGAGCAGACGGTGCGCGAGGAGGTTCGCGCCGCGGTCGCGGACGTCGAGTCCGCGGAGGTCGTCACGGTGAGCGTCACCTTCGACGCCGTCCAACTGAGTCCCGACCGCCTGTTCTCGCCGAGCGTGGACGCGGTGACGGTCACCGTGAGTCGGCCGGCCGGGGCCGACACGAGCGGACTCGCGGGCCGGATCGCCGACCGCATCGACGACGCCACGGGGGGCGCCGACGTCGAGGTGCGCTACGTCACCGTCGAGCGAGCGGCGGCCGACGACGCGCCGGCGGTGCGCGGCGACGACCGCACCGACCGGGACGCCGCGGGTGCGGTGCTGGCAGGCGTCGCCGCGACGAGCCGAGCGGGGTCGTCCTGAGCGGCACGCGGACCCGTGGCGGTGCGGAAACAGGCTTATCCCGCTCCCGGTCGCACTCGGTACATGACACTGCAGGCGTCGATAGACGCGGTACGGGTCGCGGGGACGCCGGAGGGACCCGTACCGGTGGTCGTCCTCGCCGTCGAGGACGAGTCGGAGGTGGTACCCATCTTCATCGGCTTCGACGAGGCCGCGAGCATCGCCCGCGGCCTCGAGGCCACGCCCTCGCCGCGGCCGTTCACACACGACCTCACGCTGGACATCGTCGAGGAACTCGGCGGCCGGGTCGATCGCGTCGTCGTCGCCGCCATCGAGGACAGCACGTACATCGCGGACCTCCACCTCGACACGCCGCGAGACGAGGTGGTGGTGGACGCCCGCCCGAGTGATTCGCTGGCCCTCGCCGCCCGGACGAACGCGCCCATCGAGGTGAGCGAGGCGGTGTTCGAGAACGGTCGCGAGCCGGCCGCGGAGTTCGCCGACCTCGACCGTCTCACCGAGATGGACGGGCTCTCCGAGGCGAGCGACTGACGATGAGCGGCGACGCGCCCGGTCCGGACGCCGAGGAGGGCGACACGGACGCGGTCCTCGACGAACTGTTCGCCGTCGTCGAGGACCGACTCGAGCGACTGCCAGAAGGGTCGTACACCGCGTCGCTCGTTGACGGACAGAAGGGGACCGACGAGGCCCTCGAGAAGGTGGGCGAGGAGGCCGTCGAGGTCGTCCTCGCGGCGAAGAACGACGACCGCGACGCCCTCGCCGCCGAGAGTGCGGACCTCGTCTACCACCTGCTGGTGGTCCTCGCGGCGAACGACCTGGAACCGTCGGACCTCCGGGCGGAACTCAGGGAGCGACGCTGACGCCGCCCGCGCCGGAACTACGCGAACAGTCCGCCGACGGCACCGCCGAGTGCGCTGTCGAGGGCGAACACGAACGCGACCACCAGGACGACGACGGCCACGCCCGCGCCCCCGAGGAGGCTGAACGGCCCGACGAGAGCGAGTCCGACGGCCGACACGAGGACGAACAGAACGGCCGCGAGGAGGATACCGCCGAGTGCACCGGCCAGCAGTCCGTGGTAGGCGCCGCTGACGACGCCGCCGCCCGCGTAGTAGCCCGCCACGACGCCCGCTATCAGGCCGGCCCCGATGTGGCCCACGACCGGGACCGCCGTCGCCAGCAGTCCCGCGAGGATGCCCGCGACGACGCCGTACAGTACCGCAGTCCAGTCGGTCATCGACGGCCGTTCGTGGGCGCCACACATCAATCCGACGCTCCAGAGAGGTCACAAACAGCGCCGCACGCCACGCGAGCGACGCCGAACCGGGCCAGACACGAGGGCCTGCCGCCAGTTCGGCACGCGGCGGTCTTCAAGCGGCGCCCATTTCAGGGAGCGGCCCCCACGATGGGTATGCTATTCGAGGACCTCCCCTACGCGCCGGACGCCGAGGGCCTGATCGACCAGGCCTTCTCCCGGGCAACACGGGCGGGGCGGTCGAAGTCTGGGGTCGAGGGCCAGGAGTCGATGGTCCGCACGGCCGGCAACGTCTGTTCGGACAACCTCCAGAACGTCGTCACCGGCTGGCCGGACTTCGACGCGATAGAGCCGTTCTACCGCGACCTCGCGGCCGCTATCGTGGACGTGGACCGCCTCCGGCAGGCCCTCGGCAACGTCGGCTGGGCCGCCGAGAAGACCGACGACATCAAAAGCGAGTACCTCTCGAAGGTGCGCACCGCGGACGCCGACCTCGCCCGCGCACACCGCAAGCAGGCCTTCGCCCGCCTCGCCGACGTCGTCCGGTCGGTCGACGACGACCTCGCGGTCATCGACGACGCCGCCGCCGAACTCCGACCGCTGCCGGAGATACGGGCCGACGAACCGGCCGTCGTCGTCGCGGGCTACCCGAACGTCGGCAAGACGTCGTTCGTCAACGGCGTCACCCGCGCCACGAACGAGACGGCGAGTTACCCGTTCACCACGACCGGCGTCGCCGTCGGCCACCTCGAACGCGACCACGTCCGCTACCAGTTCGTGGACACCCCCGGACTGCTCGACCGGCCGCCGGCGGAGCGCAACGACGTGGAGGCGCAGGCGGTCTCCGCACTGACGCACCTCGCGGACTGCGTGCTGTTCGTCCTCGACGCCAGTCTCGACTGTGGCTACCCCGTCGCGGACCAACTGGAGCTGCTCGCGTCCGTCCGCGAACAGTTCGACGCGCCCGTCGTCACCGTCTGCAACAAGAGCGACCGCTCCCGGGACGTGGACGCCGACCACTACATGTCGGTGACGGAGGGCGAGAACCTCGATAGGGTGGTGGACGCCGTCGTCGCCGCCGTCGGCCACGAGCCGACGCTGCCCTTCGAGAGCGAGGAGGCCTGAACGCGTGCCGCGGCGCTACCCCAGTTCCGCCGCGCAGTCGCCACAGAACCGGTAGTCGGTCTCGTTCTCCGCGCCGCAGTCGGGACAGACGACGCCGACCGTCCGTCCGTCCGCGTCGCCGGCGGGCCGCCTCGTCCCGCCGCCGAGGGAGGACGGCACCTCGGGGAGGTCGTACTCCTCGGGGTCGAAGGCGCCGCGCTCCTCGCGACGTCCGGGACTCGCCTCGTGTTCCGTCCAGAGGTCGCGAGCCTCGGTCGTGACGGGGTCCTCGTCGTCGTCCAGCGCGAAGTACCGGCCGATCCACAGCACCAGCGGCACCTGCGCGAGGGGAAACAGAATCGCGAGCGCGACGACCCACCACGCGACCATGGAACGACACACGGCCGGCGAGAACTTATCCGTTTGGTCCCGGTCGGTCCCGTCGTCGTCCGCGATGCCGGCGGCCCCACGCTTTTCGTGCGAGCGGTCGTCTGGGGGACATGGCTCCGTCGGGCAGTCTCGGCCAAGAGACCGAACGAGCGATCGAGCGCTTCCTCGACGACAGGCTGGCGGCGGCGGACGTCCCGGGCGCGAGCGTGGCCGTCTTCGACGACGACGGCATACTGTTCGCGACTGGACTGGGGACGCGGTCGCTGGAGACGAACGCACCGGCGACCGCTCGGACGCTCCACTACGTCGGCTCGATAACGAAGGTGGTCACCGCAATCTGTGTCTTCCAGCAGATCGAGCGAGGTGCCCTCGCTCTCTCTGACCCCGTCGCCGACCACGTCGAGTGGGTGACGGACGCACCGGGCGAGCCGGTGACCGTGGAGGAACTGCTGAGACACGCCTCGGGCCTCCCGAGCGACGCCATCGCCTACCGGGACGGTATCGCCGACGACCGGGACTTCGAGTTGCACGTCGCAGGCGCCCTTGACCGGCGAGTCCTCGACGACCCACCCCGGATGTACTACAACAGCGGCTACAAACTCCTCGGCCAGGTCGTCGCCGCCGTCGCCGACGGTCACTACACGGAGTACGCCGAGCGAGAAGTGCTCGCGCCGCTCGGGATGGAGCGGTCCACGTTCGACGGTGGCGTCCTCGAGAGCGACGACGACGCGACCGCCGGCCACCGCCGCGAGGACGGCAACGCCGTGCCGGGTGTGCCCCTCGAGTTCGAGGAAACGCCCGCCGCCGGCGGGCTGATCAGTTCCGTCGAGGAGCTGTCACGTCTCTCGCGGGCGGTCCTCGGTGACGGCAGCGTCGAGGGTGGCCGCGTCCTCCCCCCAGAGACGACGGCGAGGCTCCGTGCCGACCGGAGAGACTGGCACGAGTGGGTTGACGGTAGCCGTCGGGGGTACGGCCGCGGACTGATGTTCGCCGACCACCTCGAGGACGAGGTCGTCGGCCACGCCGGGACGGTCGAGAGTAGCCTCGCCAATCTCGGCCAGTTTCGCGACCGCGACCTCGGTGTCGCTGCCGCCTTCACCGCACCGGGACTCGACCAGATGGCCGTCGGACGGGGGCTCCTCGCCGTCGCCGCCGGCGAGGCGCCGACGGTGGTGCCCGAGCTCGGCCTCGAACGGCAGTTCGACGCCGTCACGGGTACCTACGAGAACTACCGGGGTGGGCCGGACGCCGTCGTCGAGGCCGACGACGGTCACCTGACGATCCGGGTGGGCGACGAGATGACGTTCCCGGCGATCCCCCTGTCGGCCGACCCGGACGGGCGCACCTACCGGGCGGTCCACGAGGGAGGTCTCCGCGTCCCCGTCGAGTTCAGAGAGACCGACGAGGGGCTGACGATGCTCTGGCGACGATGGCGCTTCGACCGGAACAGCGACTGACGCCGCTCACTCGCCGAGGAAGGCCAGCCGGTGCAGCCGCGAGTCGCCGGTCAGTTCGGGGTGGAAGGAGGTCGCCAGCACGGGACCGTCGCGGACGGCGACGCGGTCGCCCCCCCGCTCGGCGAGCACCGCTGCGTCGGCGGCGTCGTCCATGACCGGCGCGCGGATGAACACGGCGTGGAACGGCTCGTCGAGGCCGACGACGTCGAGCGGTGCCTCGAAGCTGTCGGCCTGCCGGCCGAAGGCGTTGCGCCGGACGGTGACGTCCACGAGGCCGAGTGACTCGACGCGCTCGTCGTTCGGGTCGGTCGCGGCGACGATGAGACCGGCACACGTCGCCAGGAGCGGCCTGCCGGCGGCGACGTGGTCGGCGAGTTCGGCCGCGATGCCCTCCTCGTGGAGAAGTCGCGAGATGGTCGTGGACTCGCCGCCGGGCATCGCCACCCAGTCACAGTCGGGGACGACGCCGGACTCGCGTACCTCGTGGACGGTCACGTCCTCGCCGGCCTCGCTCGCGACGCGTTCGATGGCCGCGACGTGTTCGCTCACGTCGCCCTGGACGGCGACGACTCCGGCAGTGATCATGGTCGTCGTAGGCCGCTGGGCCTCAAAAACGCCGCGCTCAGAACGCGATGGTCGCCAGTTGGATGGCGACACCGAAGAAGATGCCGAAAGCCACGATGGTCCGCGGGTCGATGCGGATCGTGTTCCGGTCCTCGGCGTCGAAGTACCGCACGAGACCGGCACTGGACATCAGTCCCCCGGAGTTCTGTCCGCTACTCATACTCGTACCGAGGACGACGGTCGCACTAAAGCTTACGCACCACCGACGGCCAACGTCGAGCGCCGCCGCCGGTGCCGCCCGCACACGATTGGGCAACCCTTATTCGGCTTCCACGCCAGTATGTGGGTATGACGGTTAGACTGCTCGACTTTCACGCCGACTGGTGTGGGCCGTGCAAGACGCAGGACCCGATCCTCAACGACATCGACGCGGACTGGAACACGGGCGACGACGGTCCCCGATTCGAACTGAAGAAGGTGGACGTGGACGAGGAACAGGAGGTCGCGAACGAGTACCAGGTACGCTCGCTGCCGACCATCGTCGTCGAGAACGACGACGGCATCGTCGACCGCTTCGTCGGCGTCACCCAGCGCGAGGACATCGAGGCCGCACTCGAATCGGCCGGCGCCTGAGTCGGGCCGCCCGACCGACGGCAGTCGCTCGCCGTCGAACGCGGCAGAGAGGAGTAAGCCCCCTTCTGTTCGTCCCGGCATTCGGCTGAGCGTCCGCGCCGTGCCCGGGCTACCTGTCGCGCGGACTTGCACCGGCGAGGGTGGCCGTTCCACCGATCCCCCGCCGTCGGCCCTCGGTCGGAACTGACCCCGCTCGCGCGGGGCGTCGCGGACCTCATCGGTCGGGCGGGGACGTGTCGTTTCTGTTCCAGAGCCGGCCGTCTCCGACCCCGGGCTTGCGCCCGGTCGCCTGCCCGGGCGGTGGGGGGACTTTCCTCACCAGCGGCGGGAGCCGGGCTCTCTCTACCGCCCATGAGTAGCCGGCCGCGGCACTTGAACGGGTCGGTCGCCGGACGGTAGCGGGTACGAGGGTTCACGTCCCAGAGCGGGACCACTCCGGTCCGTGAACTGACTCGCGCGAGGTCGGCCACGGCGGGAGCGCGGCACGCCACTCCGCGTAGCGGCCGGACGAGTTCGTCGTGCCGCCTATCACTCGCCGGCGTCGCCGAACTGGAGCAGGCGGGCGTCCGAGAGCGCACGGCTCGCGGCGGCGTCCACGTCGAACTCGCGGACGACCTCGCCGTCGCGGACGAGCGGTTCGAGGAGCGACTTGCCGGCGGCCGAGTCACCCCTGTCCGCGAGGGTCACCTCGTCGCGCCCCTCCTCGGTTCGGTAGAGGTCCTTCGCGCCCGGCAGGCGGCCCCGCTTCGCGACCGGGTCACCTGCCACCTCGACGATGTCCATCCCGAAGTCGAGTGGGTCGGCGTCGGTGACGTACGAGCCGACGCCGAAGCCGTCGGCGACGTCCCGCAGACGCCGGAGAGCGGCCGGCGTCATCCCGCCGGAGCAGAAGATATCGACGTCCCCGTGGCCGTGCTGGTCGAGTTCCCAGCGCACCT